>CAZHPG010000049.1:0-5349 GCA_964534055.1 uncultured Muribaculaceae bacterium
TTCCCATTTCAAGCCCTTTTTTAATAAGTTGCATCATTTTTTCCCAGATGCTAGAATTTGACTGTCCAATAATTAGAAAATAAAGGAAGATATAATGGAACTTTTGAAAGGTAAGAAAATACTGATTTGTGGTGTTGCCAACGATATGTCGATGGCGTGGGCAATTGCCAAAAAGGCCCACGAAATGGGCGCAGAAATCGCGATGCCGTTTGGTCATGAACGTATGGAAAAGCGCGTTCGTCCGCTGGCGGAATCCATTGGTGCGGACAAATTTGTTATGCCGTGTGATGTGCAAAATGACCAGCAAATGGACGATTTATTTGCGAAAATTGAAAAAGAATGGGGGCACTTGGACGGCATGCTGCACGCTATCGCGTTTTCGGACAAGGAAGAACTGAATGGTCGTTACGCAGACACCAGCCGTGAAAATTTCAAGAATACAATGGATGTTTCGGTTTATTCGTTGGTTGAATTGACCCGTCGCGCCAGTGTGCTTATGAAAAAGGGCGGCAGCATCGTAACGCTGACATACTTGGGCGGGGAAAAATCAATTCCAAATTACAATGTTATGGGCGTTGCAAAAAGCGCGTTGGATTCTTCGGTTCGCTATCTGGCGGCGGATTTGGGCGTGGACGGAATTCGCGTCAATGCGATTTCTGCGGGGCCAATCAGAACATTGGCATCCAGCGGTGTTGGTGGATTTTCATCAATATTGGATTTGAATGCAAAAATGACACCACTGCGGCGAAATATGACCATGGACGATGTGTCCGGCGCGGCGGCATATTTTTTCAGTGATTTATCTAGCGGGGTAACCGGCGAAGTCCATCATGTGGATTGCGGATACGCCAGCACAGGCATGATACCAAATGATTTGAAAGATGTTTTGATAAAGGGTTTGGACGCTGAATAACAAAATTGATCTTTTTACAAAAACTGAATATGACGCGCTGATTAAGAATCTGCGTGAATGGGACACGGCGTATCATCAAAATGATGCGCCGGTTGTCGATGACGCAACCTATGACGCGGCAAAACATCGCGCCCGGGATTTAGAGGCCCAATTTCCGGAATTAATTGCAAATGGTGGGGGTGCATCGCAAAGCGTTGGCGCTGCCCCCAGCAAGGAATTTAAAAATTATCCGCACAGCATTCCAATGTTGTCCATCAGCGATGTTTTTACAGAAGATGAAGTTAATGATTGGATTAAAAGAATCTCTTCAAACCTCAAACCTCAAACTTCATCCTTTTTTATCGAGCCAAAGGTTGATGGTCTGTCGTTTTCAGCGCGATATGAAAATGGCGCGCTGGTACGTGCGCTGACCCGCGGTAATGGCTCGGTCGGCGAAGACATTACAGAAAATATAAAAACAATTTCTGATATTCCGCAAAAAATCCCTTTTACCGAAGATATTGAAATTCGCGGCGAAGTTTATCTGTCGCGTGCAGATTTTTTACGTCTGAACGAAGAAGCAACCACAAACGGGACGAAGGTTTTCGCAAATCCACGTAATGCGGCGGCGGGATCTTTGCGTCAGTTGGATCCATCTGTTACAGCGCGGCGCCGCTTGCGCGCGTTTGCGTACACTTGGGGTGGGGCAGATGAAAAAAATTGGAAAACACAAAGTGAATTTTTTGACCGCGTAGAAAATTGGGGTTTCAAAACAACGCGGCAGTGGTGCGCGGGCGCAAATTCTTTGAACGAAATCCAGTCGCACTATAATCACATAATGGAAATTCGCACGGAAATTCCGTTTGATATTGACGGGCTGGTCATAAAAATTAACGACATTGAAACCCAGGAAAAGTTGGGTTCAACCGCAAATTCCCCGCGTTGGGAAATTGCCTATAAATTCCCAGCGGCCCGCGGGGTTACAACTTTGCGCGACATTACGATTCAGGTCGGACGAACGGGCGTTTTAACACCAGTTGCGGAACTGGAACCGATAAATATCGGCGGAGTTCTGGTATCGCGCGCAACGCTTCACAATGCAGATGAAATAATTAAAAAAGATTTTCGTGTTGGTGACAAAGTAATCGTTCAACGCGCAGGCGATGTAATTCCACAAGTGGTCGAAGTTATCGAACATGCAGAAAACAGTCAGCCATTCGAATTTCCAAATGTATGCCCCGTATGCGGCGGCGCAGTTGTGCAAGAGGCGGATAAAGTCGCGCGCAGATGCGTAAATTCTTTGTCTTGCCCATCGCAGGTTGCAAAAGAATTGGAACACTTTGTATCACGCAAAGGTTTTGACATCGAAGGTCTGGGAACAAAACAAATTGAAAAGTTTGTAGAGCTGGGATGGATAAAATCCCCCGCAGATATTTGGCGATTGATACAGTTGCACGGCAACCAATTGCGGGCAATGGAAGGATATGGGGACAAGTCGGTTTTCAATATGGACGCGGCAATACGAAACCGTTCAAACATTGAATTAAACAGATTATTGTTTGCACTGGGGATTCCAGAAGTTGGCGAAGCAACAGCGAAATTATTGGCGCGTGAATTTGGTTCATTGGATTCGTTGCGCGTTGCAACTATAGAAAGATTGCAAGAAATTTCAGGTATCGGCGAAGTAATGGCGAAAGAGATAGTTGAATTTTTCAGTGATGAAAGAACGATTGCGGCGTTGGATGATTTGTTAAAATATTTAACGATAAAAAATCCGCCCACAGCCCACAGCCCACAGTCCACAGCATTATCTGATAAAAAAATTGTTTTAACTGGAACATTGTCGCGACATACGCGGGACGCGGCAAAAGAGATTTTGGAAAGCATGGGTGCGAAAGTGCAATCCAGTGTCAGCGCAAAAACGGATATAGTTATTGCGGGGGCTGACGCCGGCAGCAAACTGAATGATGCCCAGCGTTTGGGTGTTATGGTTTGGAGCGAGGAAGACTTTGAAAAAGCAACCGGAAAATAAAGACGATAAAAAACCAGTCTCGTGGAAATTGCGAATGCTGGCATGGTTTTTATGCGCAATTATTTTGGCGGCGGTTGTGATTGCATTTTATGTTTTGATTGTTTTTTTACAGATGCCTTCATTGGATTCGATGTTGCGCGAAACGCGTGCGCCGACAATCAGTTTCATTGATAAAGATGGCTATGAAATTCGCAGTATGAATAAAATCATGGGCGCGCCGGTGTCTGTGGAAACGCTTCCCCCGCATGTTTGGCAGGCGATAATAGCGATAGAAGACAAACGATTTTTCCAACACGGCGCGGTTGATTATCGCGGCATGACGCGTGCGATGTTTACAAATTTGCGGGTGGGCACAATTGCGGCCGGCGGCAGCAGTCTGACCCAGCAGGCAGCAAAAAATATATTTCTTTCTCCGCGCAGAACACTGAAACGCAAGGTTCAAGAAGTCTTACTTTCATACTGGTTGGAAAACAAATTTTCCAAACAGCAAATTCTGGATTTGTATATGAATCGTGTTTCATTGGTTCGCGGAATGCGTGGCATTGATGCTGCCGCGCGTGAGTTATTTCAAAAAACGGCAAATGAATTAACACTGGCGGAATCCGTGCAAATTGCTGCAATGTTAAAGGCGCCGACAGCATATAGCCCTGTAAAAAATCCTGGGAAAAATATAGCGCGCGCACGTTTGATTTTAAAAGAAATGGTGCGACAAAAATATATTTCGTTGGCCACCGCGCGTGATGCCGCAGCGCATCTGTATGGTGTAACACCTGCGCCGAACACAAATATATTTCGGTATTGGACGGATTATGTTGCGGATGAAATAGCATCGCGACTGGGCGAAGAAATTGACAGCGATTTATTGGTTTATACAACACTTGATCAAGACCTGCATGAAAAATCGGCCGCCGTGTTGGGACGTAATGCAGACGATGCCCAGGGCGCAGTTGTTGTAATGCAGCGCAATGGCGCAATACGCGCGATGGTTGGTGGGACTGATTACCAAGAATCACAATTTAATCGTGCATTGGCGCCGCGCCAACCCGGCAGTGCGTTCAAGCCCGTGGTCTATCTGGTGGCATTGGAAAATGGTATGACCCCAGATGACATAGTGAATGATTCCAGATTTGAAATTGGCGATTACAAGCCAAAAAATTATAATGAAAAATACTATGGCGATATAACTTTGACAACGGCCTTTGCAAAAAGTCTGAATTCGGTTCCATTGAAATTGACCGAAGAATACGGTATCGATTCTGTGATGAAAATGGCGGGACGATTGGGGGTTGGTGCAAAAATGCGTCGCGAGTATTCAACGGTTCTGGGCGCGTGCGAAATGTCGCTATTGGATTTAACTGCGATGAATGTAGTTATTTGGAATGGCGGGCTCAGTGCCAGACCATATTCAATAGAAAAAATCATTACCCCATCTGGTAAATTACTTTATCGGCATGATCCGTCCGAACCTGATCAATTATTAGATTTTAATGTTGCCGCGCAAATGCAGCAAATGCTGGGCGCGGTATTACAGCCCGGGGGAACGGGGACGCGCGCCGCGGCACCGGGCGTTTTGGGTGGTAAAACTGGAACCAGTAATGATAATCGTGATGCATGGTTTGTCGGGGCGACCGATGACTATGTAATTGGTGTCTGGATTGGCAAAGATGACAATTCCCCAATGGGCAGCAAGATTACCGGCGGCACAATTCCCGCACAGGCATTCGTTCAAATACTTTCGTTAGAATAACAACTGGGCGTTACCAAATTTTCCCATTTTTTCATTGCGGGTTTTATGATATAATCCTTGCTATGAAAACACAAATCACTCTTTGCTCTTTAATTTTGGTTCTTTGCGGCGCGGCAGCGAACGCTAACTGGGAGCGTAACGCCCCCGGGGGCTATTACGGGGATGACGGCAGTCGCGTTACAATCAGCGTGCGCGGTGGCGGCGCATTTGGCATGTCAAAAATCAGCAATGATTTGGGCACGTTGGTCCCAGAACCATATTGGTATGATGAAACAATCGGCGTTATGACGCAAAGTTATTGCGGTGGCGCAACTGCTTGCGCGGCCGCTGGCTATCAAAATCTGGGGCAGGTGGATATTGGAAAATTACCGGCAGCCGAAAAATTCGGCAGCTTTTCATTTGCCGGCGGCGCTGGAATTGGTTGGGTTTTACCATATTCTCCCCAGTGGCGGCTAGAGGCTGCATGGGATCATATATCCAAGGCGGATTATAATCAATCCCCTATGTTCAAGGGTATATTGGAATCCACCGAGGGTTCTTTATTGGAAATAGAATCAACAGGTGTGCAATCAACCATCGCAACAGATGTCGTTTCTGTAATGGCGTATTATGACTTTTTCGAGGGCACGCAGAAACCATTGCAAACATTTATCCCATATATCGGTATTGGTGCGGGTT
>CAZHPG010000050.1:0-5247 GCA_964534055.1 uncultured Muribaculaceae bacterium
AAATGGCGCTGAAAAGTTAGGAGTCAGAAATTATGAATTTATTAGAAATAAAAAATCTTACTGTAACATTTGGCGATAAAGAGTTGCTGCATGACATAAATATGAATGTCGCCAGTGGCGCGCGGCACCTGTTACGCGGACAAAATGGATCTGGAAAAACTACACTGGTGCAAACGATTTCCGGCAATCCCGATTATAAAATCAAATCTGGAACGATAATTTTTGACGGACGCAACATTGAAAACGAAAATGCAACGACACGCGCACTGATGGGAATTTTTATTGGCGCGCAAAATGTTCCTGAAATTCCGGGCCTTTCGCTGATAAGCTTTCTTAAGCATTCTGTCGCGGCGCATCATCATTTTCAAACAGGCAAAGAATTATCCATGGGTGAATTTCTGGCAAATTTGGAAAATGCCCGCACAAAATTGGACATCCCAAAGGAATGGCTGAACCGCAGCGTCAATGTCGGATTTTCCGGCGGCGAGCGCAAACGTCTGATGTTTTTGCAATTGCTGATGACATCGCCACGTCTGGCCATTTTGGATGAACCTGATTCTGGCGCGGATGCGGCCACCCAAAAACTTTTTGCAGAAATTATGAATGAAATGTCTGGGACCAGTTTTCTGTTTATTTCACACCAAGAAAAATTCACACAGCTGGCGAACCCAAACGCAATCACAACTTTGTCAGATGGCGAAATTGTGATAGAATAAGATAAGTAAACCAAGGGAATTATTATGCCAACAAAAGCTTCTTTAAAAAAATCCAATTCGTCATCACCAATTGCCAAGTGGTTGTTTTGGGCACCATTGAAATTTACTGGATTATTTTCAGTATTTATAATGTTGTTTATTTTTATTATAAATATTTTCTTTCGCGACCAAGTAACACCATTTGGGACATCAATTTTGGCGGCGCTTGGCCTGGGATTTTTAACATTTTCAATTTATAAAATCATAAAATGGACACCAGACAATCATCTGGGACATAAAAGTTTTATGATGCTGAACATTGCGCAAAGCGTTGTCAGTTTGGTTTTGTTGGCGGTCATAGGATTTGTTGCAACATGGATGCAAACTGGGATGCTGGGATTTGATTTTGTAATGATTCTGGGCGGTTTGGCGATTTTGCTGATGATTTTTCTTGCTGGGACTGGGCTGCTGAAAATGAAATTATTGTTCTGTCGCGCCCGCATGCAAGAAGTTCCAAAATGGAAATTATGGCTGTCTGCGCCATTTGGACTGGGCATGATGTGGTTTTCGGGATTTTTGATTTCTGATGGCGACAAAAAAAGCCAAGATTTGCCGACCAAAATTAAGCCATTGGAAAAATTGGCGGGCTGGATTGTTAAAAACCAGCGCAATACCATAATCGCATTTTTGGTATTTATCGCATCAGCGGGGATTCTGTTGCTTTCAGATTTTAAAATCATGATTGTTTTTTACGCGATATCTTTGGTGCTGGGTGGCGCATTGCTGGCTTATAAAAAATTGGGCCAGAATCTGGGCGGTCTGTTTGCATCCGTCGCGGTACTGCTGAATATTGCGGTTATTGCCACCATGATTTGGGTATTTGCAAATACAACCCAACCATCATTGAATATGGGCGACCAGATTGAAATAACCGAAGTTGAAAAATAAACAGGATAAAAAATTATGAATGGAATTGTTCTTTTTCTGGGCGTTTTGGTTTTGCTGGTGCTGGGCAAGCCTGTCTTTGTGCCTTTGATTGTTGCGACCTTTCTGTGGTATTTGACGAACGCGATTGCCGCGTATTACAGAAAACTGTTGCCTTTTGGTAAAAGATATTGCGCGCTGAACCAATCATTTTGTTGGACCTTTGATTTTATTACTTTTGTTCTGTCCATTGCCAGTTTGGTCGGACTGATGTATGCATTCGCGACACAGATACGACCAATGTTTTCAGAATTGGCGGCGCGTCTGCCAGAAATTCAATCCAAATTGATGACTTTGTCGCATTATTTTTCTGATTCAATGGGGATAAAAATTGATCCATCTGTTTTACCGGACTTTGCCGGGATTGCCACAAACATTGGTGTATCGCTTGGTAATGCAATGCTGTCATTTGGAATGATATTAATCTATATGCTGTTTATGTTTATCGAGCAAAGCACATTTCGTAAAAAAATCGCACACCTGTTCCCCGAGGGTCGCCAATTCAAGAAAGTGAATTTTATTTTGACTTCTATCGCCACTAATATGAAAAGATATATGTTTATGAAAACGGCGATTTCTGTGGCCACCGCAATTTTATCTTATTTATGGTTAAAGTATCTGGGCATTGAATTTGCTGGTGTTTGGGCATTCGTAGTATTTATAACAAATTACATCCCGACATTCGGGGCAATTGTTGCGACCGCGCTGCCATTGTTCTATTCCCTTATTACGGCAAATACATTTAATACACCATTACTGGTGGCCGGCGGATTGATAGTAATACAAATCCTGCTTAGTAATGTTATCGAACCGAAATTGACCGGAAAAACACTGAATCTTTCCACTCTTGCGATTTTGATAAACCTGGTATTTTGGGGAATGATATGGGGCGCAATTGGAATGTTCTTCAGCGTTCCATTGCTGGTTGCAACATTTATAATAACGGCTCAGTTTGATAAAACCAGATGGATTGCGGTCTTGTTATCCGCCAATGGCGAAATCCCAGATAAAGAAGAAGATTAAAAAAAAGTTTATATCAAAAAAATAGCCCGCAAATTATTTGCGGGCTATTTTTATTTTATAAAAAATTTCTATTAAGCGTTTTGCTTTTTCATTTTGGCGATTTGGGCAAAATGATTCATTTCATCAAAACTACTTTGCGTAAGACCCCTTTGTTTAGCCACTTCATCCTTGTTATAAACAACACCAGATTTGTTGACCATTTTTTGAAGTTTTGCTTTGCCTGAAATATACATTACCCGATTATATATTTCTAAATATTTTGCACGCAGTTTTTCAAATTTAGATGCGGAATCTTGTCCTTCGGAATAATCATACAGACGCGTATTAGTTAAGAAACTTGCAATTTTTCCGGAAATCGCTTTGATATCGTCCATAATTTCTGGCGACTGTTCTTGTTTTTGTAAACTTTCTAATAATACATCGCCTTCTTTTTGAACTGTGTAAAAACTTTTGGCTATTTCTGCATAAACCGCCTTTCTTTCTTCTTCGGTATAGTCTACGTTTACATTATTTCCATCAGAAAGATAAGAATGTTTAGGCAGATATATCTTTCTTATGGATTCTGATGCGCTTTGTTGAAGTTTATCAATTTTATCATACCAAGAATTAACTTGATCATTATGAATCATTTTTGCCTCATTTACTTACTTTAAAAATATTATACAAAAATATTTGGCAACATTCAATAAAAATCCATAAATTGCATTGAATCTTTCCGACAATGCGTTGTATTTCCTTTGACAAAAACTAGCTATTATGGTCATCAATTGATAGGGTTGACTATTCCGCTGATATTTTGGAAATACTTTTTATTTCTTTACATACACTGCTATTAAAAAAATCCGTGTTTCTTTTTTGTACCCACGCCTGAAAATTCTTCCAGCGCTTTCTTTTGCTTGTCCGTCAGTTTTGTTGGAACCTGGGTCGCAATTTCTATGAACAGGTCCCCACCCGGGAATCCACGACCACGAATGCGCATACGCTCGCCCACCTGGGTTCCAGCCGGGATTTTTACATCCATTTTTTTATCATCTATCGTTTCAATTTCAATTTCACCGCCCAGCGCAAGCGTTGTAAATGGAACACTTTCGCGCATAAATAAATCACGACCCATACGTTTAAACTTCGCATCCGGCAAAATATGCACATCGATAAAGAAATCACCAGCTGGCGCACCCATCATACCTGCCTCGCCCTGACCTGCCAGACGAATTCTGGCGCCATCTTGGATGCCGGCTGGGATATTGACCTGGACCTCACGTCTTTTTTGCACGGCGCCGGTCCCATCACAAGCACTGCATTTTTTGGAAATTTTGCGCCCCAAACCCTGACAATCCGGACAAACCGATTCCATCGCAAATAACCCGCGGCGCGTGCGAACCGTGCCCGATCCGCCACAGGTTTTGCATATTGGCGCAGGCTTGCCGTCCGCGGTTCCATGCCCATCGCACTTTTCGCATTTGACACCACTGGTGAATTTAATCGTTTCGGTTTTACCCAAAAAAGCGTCTTTTAATGAAATTTCAATTTCATGCAGCATATCACGGCCAGCATGCGAAGCCTCGGCCCCGTCGCCCATGTCAAAGCCACCCATTCCGCCAGCAAACCCGAACGACTTCATGGCTTCTTTAATAATATCTTCCATGTTGCCGCCGCCCATATCAAAGCGAAACGCACCACCGCCCATATTGCCAAATGGATTACCACCACCCGCAGACGCGCCATTGCCGCCGGCAAACGCTGCTTCGCCGAATTGGTCATATGCCGCGCGCTTTTGCGGATCTTTTAATATATCAAAAGCGTTATTAACTTCTTTGAATTTTTCTTCGGCCGATTTGTCGCCTGGGTTTTTATCTGGATGATGTTTCATAACCAGCCGATGATATGCCTTTTTAATATCTGCATCAGATGCGTTTTTGGCAACGCCAAGAGTTTCATAGGGATTTTTATTCATAGTGATTTAAAATATAATGCGGCAACCAAAAAAATCAAGCCCGCATCGCGGGCCTGGTTATAAATCTTTTATTATTCACGACTTTTTTGCCTAGCTTTCCTGAAACAAAAAGCTGTTGCAGCAACAGAAAAAATACCAATACCGGTCATAAAATCAATATTACTTTTCCCCTCTTCCATAAGCTCTATTGCCTTTACAGAATCTGGTTGTTCCTTTTTGGCGTCAATTATTTTTTTTAAACTCATACCAACATTCCCCCAGCTAACCGCCGCGGACAATATTAACATAGCCCCAAGTATCCTCAAATAAATTACTTTCCCTGTTTTATTATTCGCCATTTTATAATTCCTTAAAGATTATTACTATACTAGCCCCTAAAACAGCATTCGTCAATTATTTTGTCAAAATTTCCAAAACTTGCATTTTTTTTTAGATTCCGCTAACCTGTCCGCCGTGGCACAAAAAACCCAGAACTCTTATGATGCATCTGATATCCAGGTCCTGGAGGGGCTGGAGCCCGTTCGTCTGCGCCCCGGAATGTATATCGGTGGCACGGATGAGCGGGCGTTGCATCATCTGGCGAGCGAGGTT
>CAZHPG010000051.1:0-5233 GCA_964534055.1 uncultured Muribaculaceae bacterium
ATCCAGATTCTGCATTCAAATGTCCCCCATTTGGAATTATTTTTATTTCGGCATGTAATCCATCTGCCAATCTTTGCGCTGCCGCCATTGGAACATACGGATCATTATCGCCATGTAAAATAATTATTCCACCCGCATTTTTTCTTATTTTTTCCCAATCAAAATTATGATTGATAAAATCTTCGTTCAGATTATCAAAAAATTCATTGCCCAATTTATCAACAAATCCACTTATGAATATTGATTTTGCAACTGGCTTTTTTAATGCTTCTAAAATATGTAGAATATAGGTTGCGCCGCAACTGTGCCCAATTAAAATTGTATTTTCACCAAATTTTGGGGCTTGTGCATCCAAAGCAGCGCACCAATTTTTAACAGATTGATTTATCGGCGTTGGAAACCGCGGCACAAAAACATTGTGTCCCAATAATTTTAATTTTTCTGCAATCCACGGGAACCAATTCCCTTCTGGGGAACCATCTGTTCCGTGCATAATTACAATATCATATTTTTTATAATTCATTTTTATTAAAATGCCCCTATTAAAAAGGGGCGGAGTTTTTTATTCTGGCGTTTGCGAAGTTGCGCCTGGGGCTCGATTTCGTTCGGCATAAACTATGCGGCCTTTATCTAAATCGTATGGGGTCATTTCAACACGAACCTTTTCACCAACATTTACCCAAATACGTGACTTGCGCATTTTCCCAGATACAGTTGCCAAAATTTCATGTCCATTTTCCAGTTTTACACGAAACATGGTATTAGGCATCTTGTCAATGACCATACCATTAAAAACTATCACATCATCTTTTGCCATAAAAATTCCTTTGTTTTATAAAAGCAAGCTTAACGCGCCAACCCAAAAAAATCAAGTTATTTACCGAATTTTTCCAAATGTTTTTGACGCGATGTCGTATACATCTGATTTGTAATGGTGCTGGCCGCAGACGCGGTTGCTGGCGCCCCAGAACCTGTTGAGCCGGTGGTAAAATTTGTTGCCCCACCCAGTGCAATAATTCTGTCGGGCAATTCCTTGGATGGGCTGCATTCAATAAAATATTCTGGGAACGCATATTTTTTGCCGAAACACTTGTTGCTGTTCAACGCAATCACCCATCCATCCTGGGCCAAATCACTGCATACCGGTTGCTGGGTTAATTTAATTTCACCATTTGCAAGCCGTTCGTCTACATCACTTAAAACCCCATCACAAAAAACATTGATCCATGCGCCGCCGGACATGGCCTTGCTGCCGTTATCCTTGGTTTTACGCGAGCCCCAACAACGCTGGGTAGAGTTCAATAATCCAAAATCAAAATCTGAATTTTTATTCAATCCCGATGAAATTTGGGATTTGGAATAAGGAACCTTTTCGTCCGTCGCGCTGGTCAAAGAACCCCCACAGACCATTTTCATGCCCCAGCATCCGCCGCTGGCGTCCCACAGTCCGGCATCAAACCCCGTCCCCATTGATGCATAGCATTTATCTGGATCCACACGACAAATCGTATCCATGGCCCACCAATCAGTGGCATTTGCCGATGTGGCAACAAAAACTGATAATAAAATTAATAACTTTTTCATTAAAAGCCTCCCTCTTTTATTTTTTATTATATACCCGTGCCCATATATACGCACGATGTTCCATTAGAACAATAAGTAACATTACATTTGCATCCAGCCGCAATACATCCCGGCAAAAGCCAGGTATTATTCGAAGGCGGACAATTTTGTTGTGCCTCGCCAACAATACAGCTGGCATCAATCGAGGAATTAGCCGGGCAACTGCAAGCCGCAACACTGGAAGATCCTGGCGCGGAAACCAGCCCGGCACCGCAAGCAGTCATCCCCTGGGTGTGGGCAGATTGTGAAAATGTTCCGCCGAGGCACCAGTGATTTGCCAGGCATGTTTGACATACCAGGGCATTTCCCGGCAAATATTGTCCCGCCTGGCAAGTTACAAATCGCTCGCACCTATCAACCGTCAAATATGGCTGATCACCACGACTGAAGCTGTCTCCAGTCATAAATCTGTATCCAGAATTGCACTTACAATATTTGGCCAAGCATCCTGCATTAGTACTGCCATCGCCCGCAACAGAACCACCGGTTCCCTTGGCTGTACATGATGTGTCCCAACTGGAATTCGCCCCGCATTCCGGCCAACATTTACCTTGGTCGTTTATATTATCATAATTCTGTACATCGCCCGCCCCTGTCGGATTAGCCGTATTATAATTACTGGGGATGCTGTAATAATCTGTTTGGCATTTACAATATGGCAACATTGTAGGTGAATTATTTTCTGTCCGCCCAATACATCCACCATCAACTGGCGGACTGGCACTGATTATACTTTCCGCGCTGTTGCAACTTGAAGTATTTATAGCCGCATTGGTGGGGCAAATAATTCCACGACAGTTCTTTGCGGTGCAACCTGCGACAGTGCTGGAAGTACAAGTTTCATCAGCAATTGAATTTGCAGGGCAACATTGTTTTACACCATTCGAATCCAAATATGCATCACCCTGGAATACGCAATATGGTTTGATACATTGACCCCACAGATCGGATGCGGATACCAATTGGGTATAAAGATCTATATTGGATTTTGCCCCGCTATCCGCCCATTCGCCTGAATATCTTTCGCATTCTTTCTTTAACAATGTCCGCATATCGTTCAAAACATTATCAAAAACCTTATTCACATATTCCATGGCATCCGAAGGCAACGGCTGGTCAGCAGAATAATCTGTTCGCACACAATTTTCGCGCGCATACTTTACCAATAATTCATAAACTGATCCCGACTGTCCTGAACATGCTTGGGTATTAGACCCGCTGTTTATCTCGCAATCATAGGATCCAGGATTTCTGACGCGGCACGAATACGGATAACTATGTGCCAAATCACCGGTTACCGCGCAAACTTCGTGAATATATTTATCCAAATTTTCCAGACAATTTTCGGAAATCTTTGCAGATCCCACATCATGAACAAATGACAACAATGATGACAAGCCCTGGGAACCGCCGCCGAAAACATTGCTGCATGAGTCCAATTTTTCTTTGCACAATGCTTCGGCAGTGCCGACCGATTGACCAATCAGCATCTGGCTGTCTATGTTTGCAAAGTTTTTCAGTTGTCCTATTTTCTCGTCATAACATTGATTTACAACCGACAGACATTCGTCGCGAACTTGCTTTACACGTAATTGCTGTGCTTGATAAATTTCTATTACTGCCTGACGTTTAAATTCTGTCCAAACATCGTCCGCGACATCACGACATGTATCCAGTCCGCGCTGAGCCACAGACTTTTTTTCTTGCAAAATCGACAACAGCGCCCGATTTTTATTAGCATTCATAAAATCACCATCCAAAGTGATTTGGCTTTCCAATTTGAAAAATTCGGGCGAATAAATCGGCGCACCAGTATTGAAATCCAGATATAAACCTGTCGTATCCAAACAATGAACAAAGTCTTTGCCGCACGCGGCATCGCTTGTTAAATCCGTGCGCACTTGGGCAATACATTCATTTATTTCTGTTGAATTATGTGCATCATAATTTTTCAATCGCGCCAATTCCATATCGCGACCCGTGGATCGAACGGCCGTGGCCGCAGTTGTCTTTTTACCCTCGATAGTCGCCTGGGCAACATTGCAATCCTGTTCAATATACATTCCATACGCCGACACAACCATGTTCAATGTCGCCGCACGCGAACACTGCGATGCAACCATGTTTAAACATTGGCTGTGAACCTGCGAGTATAATTTTTCACCTTCCATATTTGCTATGTCGCTGCCGCCAATAAAATCTGGGGTTGACCAAATCGCACCTATGTCGCCGGCAATGTCCAACGTTCCACCAGTAGATAAAGATTTTGTCTTAGAACTGCCCAACACTGCAGAAATTCCCGCCAGAGTTTGTGCGCTTTCGGATTTATCCGCCAAAACGGTGCTTTCGCCGGCTGTCGCGGAAAGCGATGCGGAAACTTCCTTGGCCGTTTTGGAAATTGCATCTATGTTGTAATCGGTAAAAGTTTCTAATTGCCCCTGGGTCTGCTGAACCTTAAGCGCCATTTCGCGTAATCCGTCCAGACGGGACGAACACGCACAACGACGATAAGTTTCATCCTTGTTCGCACAAAATTGATCCATGCAAGTAAAATAAGCATCGCGGCATGTATTGTATCCGTCACCCATAGAAGCAGAAGTCGGCGCAATAGTCGCGCGCGCGACAGCAATAGGGGTTACAGATTGGGTTTGACGTGATAATGCACGCGCATTCGTTGCGGCCCTGTTCGAAATAGTTGGCGTTGCAGTTCTGGCGGCTGTGGACTGCCCGACTGACTGACGACTGATGGCTGTAGGCTGCCCGACTGACTGACGACTGTTGGCTGTGGGCTGCCCGGCTGACTGACGACTGTTGGCTGTGGGCTGCCCGACTGACTGACGGCTGATGGCTGTAGGCTGTGGGCTATGCGCGGTCGATCGCGACGCGCCAAATACCGGCGCCGACACCAGGCACACGCAAACAATGCCGCAAAACTGCAGAAATTTAAGCAATTTACCCCTTGAATTTCCTTTATCTGATTCTACATTATTTTTGACTGGTGGCGCAAGCGGAAAACTCGCGAATCGGAAAATTCAATGATATAATGCGAATACTTGAAAAAGGATAAGACATGTCTTTAATACCAATGGTTATAGAAGAGTCACCACGTGGCGAACGCAGTTTCGATATTTACAGCCGCTTACTTCGCGACAGAATTATAATGCTTCAGGGCGAAATAGATTCTCAGATGGCAAATATAATCATTGCCCAATTGCTTCTTTTGGAATCTGAAAACCCAAATGCCGACATTGCAATGTATATCCAAAGCCCTGGCGGAAGTGTTGATGCCGGTCGCGCAATTTTGGATACTATGCAATATATCAAGGCAAATGTTTCAACAATTGGCATCGGTATGGTTGCATCAATGGGTTCTATTTTATTGGCTGCGGGGGAAAAGGGAAAACGTTTTGCCCTGCCCCATTCACGTATCATGATTCATCAACCTCATGGCGGAACCCAGGGTCAGGTTACCGATATAGAAATTCAAGTTGCAGAATTTATCAGATTGAAAAAAGAATCCGTGAAAATGATGTCCGAATTTACAGGGAAAACCGAAAAAGTTTTACATGATGCAATGGAGCGCGATAATTGGATGTCCGCGCTTGATGCC
>CAZHPG010000052.1:0-5152 GCA_964534055.1 uncultured Muribaculaceae bacterium
TTGCAGAAAATCTCTATAAGAATCATATTGAATTTCCACTAAATCACGCAGAGGTGTTTTCAAGAAGTTTTTTCCGAAATACTTTCTGAATTTTTGGATAACAGCCATATTGTTTGCTCCTTTCAGTCGCTAACGATTCTTCAGCCAACATTTGTCAGCCAACAGTTTCATCAGCTATAAAATAATTTACCAATTATTAAAATTGGTTTTGTTATTGACTCTGTTAAATCAATAATAAAACCGACCGTCCAACAGCACAAAAGCCCAAGTCTAAAAAGACTGTGGGCTGATGGCTGATGGCTGTGTTTTATTTCAGCTCCACCTTGGCGCCAGCGGCTTCCAGGGTTGCTTTCAATTTTTCGGCGTCGTCTTTGGACAGGCCTTCTTTCACAACTTTCGGTGCGGATTCTACGAACGCTTTTGCGTCCCCCAGACCCAAACCAGTCGCGTCTTTCACGGCTTTGATAACACCCAATTTGTTTGCGCCCGCATCTGCCAGCACAACATCAAATTCGGTCTTTTCTTCTGCCACAGCCGCTGGACCAGCTGCTACTGCAACTGCTGCTGCTGCGGAAACGCCCCAGGCTTCTTCCAAAGCCTTGGACAATTCAACTGCTTCCAAAACGCTCAATTTTGACAATTCTTCAACAATTTTCTGAATATCTGCCATTTTAGTTTCCTTTTGATTTTAATTCTTTTTTCCATATTCCGCAGAAACACGGGCCAATCTGGACGCAGGCTCTATCAGTATGCGCGCAATCGTGCCACGAATTTCAAGCATTGATGGAAGTTTGGACAATTGCTCTACCGCTTTTGCATCCAGCAAACCCGCATCCATCTGGCCACCAACAATTTCAATTGTCGGGTGAGTTTCAGCAAATTTTGCCAAAACCTTGGTCACAGCCAAGCCGTCAGTTGCAATAGCAACCGCCGTTGGACGCTTCATCAGCTTTTCAACATCGACGAAACTGGTATCTTTCAGTGCCAGTTTGAACAAACGGTTTTTTACGACCTTGAATACCGATGTAACCGGCGCAAGTTCGCGGCGCAAAGCCTCGAAATCTTTAACGCTGGTGCCATGGTTTTCTATGACGAAAATACCATTCGCAGATGCGATGTTTTCCTGCAAAGACGATATAAGCGATGATTTTTCATCTCTTTTCACGCTTTATCCTTTTGCTTTCGTTTTTTTCCAATCTTTCGATTGGGGCTCTTTCGTGTCCCAAAAGAGCATAAATCTCTTTTGTCTATTGAGGGGTTGTTGTTTTAAGGATTTCTCCCCCATCAGTCTTGGACAAGAATTCTTTATATATTAACCTTTAAACCCGGACCCTGTGTCGTAGACACGCAAACACCCAGAATATACTGGCCTTTGCTGGTGCTGGGCTTTGCCTTTTTCAATGCGTCGATTACCGCCATAACATTCTGGGATAATTCTTCGTTTTTGAACGACATTTTGCCGCAACCTGCGTGGATAATGCCTTTTTTCTCGGCGCGCAGTTCAACCTGCCCCGCTTTTGCGGTTTTGATTGCTTCAGCAATATTGTTTGTAACTGTTCCCAGTTTTGGATTCGGCATTAAACCTTTTGGTCCCAAGACACGTGCAACCTTTGACATTTTTGGCATCATGTCTGGCGATGCGATTACTCGATCAAAGTTCAATTCGCCGGCAGCGATTTTATCAATCAAATCTTCTGCACCAACTAGATCCGCACCAGCTTTTTTTGCTTCGTCTTGCTTGTCATTAGTAATAACAGCAACGCGAACCTTTTTACCGGTTCCATTTGGCAACGCCAACATCAAGCGGATATTTTGATCGGCCTTGGTCACATCAACGCCCAAGCGAACTGCAACATCCAGGCTTTCATCGAATTTTTTGCTGGCATAACCACGCAAAACATCAATGGCTTCATTCAATCCATAGATTTTTTTGGCATCCAATGATTCCCAAGATTTCATTTTTTTTGTCGTTTTCATATCTTATTCCTCCACCTTTACGCCCATGGAACGGCATTGTCCGGCAACTATTTTTGCGGCCGCATCAATGGTAGAGCAATTCAAGTCTGGCATTTTGCCTTCGGCAATTTTGCGAACTTCGGCCATTGGCAAAGTTCCGACAAAATCACGACCCGGTTTTTTAGAACCAGATTTTAATTTCAACGATTTTTTAATAAAGTATGATACTGGCGGCAATTTCATAATAAATTCAAAACTGCGATCAGTATAAACAGTAATAATGACAGGAACAGGCATGCCCGCTTCCATGTCCTTGGTAGCATCATTAAATTGTTTGCAGAATTCAGCGATATTGACGCCGTTCGCACCCAAGATTGGGCCGATTGGTGGCGATGGGTTCGCCTGTTTTGCAGGGGCGACAAGTTTTACAAACCCCTTAAACTCTTTCTTTGCCATTTTTTTCTCCGTTGTTTTAGAGTTTGCGGTCCGCAGTGGCTACTGCTTCCGCGCATTTGCCTGTTTCCAGGGTATGGTTTTCAGAACATTCCTAAACCATAAAAATCTTATACCTTTTCTACCTGGTTGAAATCCAGGCTGACACTGGTTTCACGACCAAATACCAAGACATTAACGACCATTTTCTGTTTTACATTATCAACTTCGGCCGCAATTCCGTTAAAGTTCATGAATGGACCATCAATAATGTGAATTTCTTGACCGACTTCGTATTCAGACTCGTCCAGATTGGCAGATCCATCTTCCATTTGTTTCATCAGACGACGGGCTTCATCTTCGGTAATCGCAACAGGTCTTTGCTTTTGACCCAGAAACATAACAACCTGGGGGTGCAACTTTACCAGCGAAAACGTTTCATTCGTCATAGTCATCTGGACAACAATGTAACCCGGAAAAAACTTTCTTTCCGTTTTGACACGTTTGCCGCCTTTGATTTCGGACACTTCGCGCGTTGGCACCAGTATCTCGCCGAACAAAGGATTTAATTTTCGCGTATTGATTTGCTCACGCAATTCACGCGCTACTTTATCCTCGCATCCTGTATGAACATTCACGACATACCAATTCATAATTGCTCCACTCAATTCGTTCCATGTGCAGATTGCACATTTTTAAAAAATCCATTCCACCAATGCATTCAGCGCGCTGTCGGTGATAAAAAAGAACAACGCTGCAAGTCCCGAAAACACCAAAATCATTATGGTAGCACGAATAACCACATCGCGTGACGGCCACACAATTTTGAACCATTCCTGGCGAACTGCTTTGATGTAATCAAGAAATTTTTTCATAACCATCCCAAACTTTTAACTGATCGCTTGGCTTTTGGCGGACGCTTTGCGCTCGTCATAAAAGCTTTTGGCAGGGGCAGTAGGAATCGAACCCACACCAAAGGTTTTGGAGACCTCTATTCTACCGTTGAACTATGCCCCTAAAACTCTTGTTTTTCACGCGCCTGCGCCGCAGGATTCGTGCGAATTTTACCCCAGTTTATCTATTTTTGCCCGCGCACAATAACACATTTATTACCAAAATCAAGCGAAAAGTATTCTAACGCATTAGTTTTTTTAAGGCAAGCGGAAAATTCATCGGCAATTTGTCAGCCCATAAATCATGAACATGACGAATGCATAAAATTCAGTATTTTTGTGTCTTTTCTGTGGACTGGGGACTGCAGGCTGATAAATTGCCGACCGATGGCTATTTTTTCCTTGCATCACAAGAGAAGAATTTACTACAATCGCCGAAAGAAGGGAGAATTTCGCAGAAAATGGCAGTTGTCACACCAAATGCTTTTACCGCCCGCATGATGTCTTTTGTATTGGCCGCCGCAATTGTAACCGCTTTGGCCATGGTTTTCGCGGTCTCTAACATGTTTCCATTGAACAGAACCCAGGTTTTTCTTTTAAATGCGCGCCGTGCCGAGGGTCAAATTATCGAAATCAAACAATTGCCCGTAAATGACAAGACAATGATTGATTACAAGGAAAGTTTTATCAAAGAATACATTCGTGCGCGCAATGAAATAAACACCAATGTAAATGTCATGCGATACAAATGGCGCAGCCCCGATGGACCTGTTTATATCTGGTCAACCCGAGAGATCTATGCCGGATTTGCAGCGACCCAATTATGGTACGCATTTATGCAAGATTCGCCAAACGTCCAGTTTTCATGCCCTGTAGAGTTTCAATCGCCCGCAATAGAGCCGCGCGGGAACGACAGATTCGCGGTAAAATTCAGATGGTTTTGCACATCAGAAAGCGCTGGACAGACCACGCCAAAAGATTTTATTATTGTAGTAGGATTGACCCACACACCAGAAGTGAAATGGGGCAGCCGACAGGAAAATCCGCTGGGACTGCAAGTCTCGGAATACAGGATAGAATCAGGGGGCGATGACCCGCTGAATGTTCTGAATTTTGCGCAATAGCGCGCGGTTAAAGGGCAAAGAGCAAAGAGCAAAAGCAAATAATATTGCCAATGCTGAATTGCATTTGCTTTTAAATTTTAGGAAGGAATTGACATGAATAAAAAGTTATTTGCTCTTTGCCCTTTGCTCTTTGCGCTTTGCATTGGTGTGGCAAGTGCCGACGATTACGGCGTCCAAGACGCTTGGGATAATCCAGAGGCAAACATGGCCACGGGCAGCTCTAAACCCGGCTTTGCCCAATTGACATGGGCGCCCGGCGCGGTTCTTCCGATTCGTTTGCGCAATGGAATGGTGACCATGATAAATCTGCCCGAAGGCGAAATTATCGAGGATGGCGTTATTGGTAACGAAGGTTTATTCCAAATGGATCCGCAAAAAGGTGGCAGAACAATTTATATGACGCCAGTTGCAACAAATCAGGGCAGCGATACAAACCTGATTATCACGGGAAAATCCGGAAACAAATATTTATTCTATCTGCGGTCTGAACCTGCTAATTCCAGCGAAATTTCATATTCCCAGGTTGATGTTGTATTGGATGGACGTTCTACTTTGCCCAGTGTCGGTGGCGCTGCAGCTGGCGCTGCGCAGACGTCCGGTATGAATTCTATTTTCCCAAAGAAAAACTCAACCTCTACATTGGGCGTTGATGGCGAAGATTACGGCTGGATAAAAACAATGAAAATTGATCCATCCGAATTCAGATTTGATTTGGATATTTTTGTGCCAAATCCCGATGATTTCGTA
>CAZHPG010000053.1:0-5138 GCA_964534055.1 uncultured Muribaculaceae bacterium
GTTGATGATATTATGGATGAATCAACAACAGATATACGTGTTGTTATTACACCAAAAAATCGCACTGTTCCGGCTGAAAAAGTAATGGCGCATTTATTTGCAATCACGCCATTGGAAACCCGCTTTAACATGAATTTCAATGTTATTGACAGCATGGGCGCACCACGTGTTATGAAAATTGGCGAAGTTTTAAGCGAATTTTTGGCGCATCAAAAAAATGTTTTAATCCGCAGAACAAATTGGCGTTTGGGAAATATTACACGACGCTTGGAAATTTTGGCAGGACTGCTGGTTGTTTATTTGAATCTGGATCGCGTTATTGAAATCATCAGAACCGAAGACGATGCAAAAGCAGTCTTGATGCAAGAATTTCAATTAAATGAAGTTCAAGTAGAAGCAGTTTTAAATACACGTTTGCGCGCTTTACGCAAATTGGAAGAAATGGAAATTCGCAAAGAAGACAAAGCGCTGCGCGAAGAACAAAAAAATCTGCTGGCTTTGTTGGCATCGGATGAAATGCAAAATGACCAATTGAAAGCATGGTTTGCGGACATTAAAAAACAATATGATAAAAAGACCACTTTGGGTCGCAAACGCACCGTTTGGGCCGCCGCATCCGAAGAAGATGTTGTGAATCCAGATGAATTTATTGAAAAAGAACCACTGACAATTATTTTATCCACAATGGGTTGGATTCGCGCCGCCAAGGGTCATCTGGCATTGGACGCTTTGGACGCTAAATACAAAGAAGGCGATGAACTGGCGTTTGCTTTCCATGCGCAAAGCACAGACAAAATCAATTTGTTCGTATCAAATGGGAAAATGTTTTCTATTGCTGCAAACACATTGCCATCCGCGCGCGGCTTTGGCGAATCTGTCCGTATGATGGCGGACATTGGCGCAGATGAAACGATTGTAAATGCCTTTGTTTTGGATACAAATGCGAAATATTTATTGGTTGCGCGACATGGCACAGGCTTTATCGTATCTGGTGAAAATTGTCTGGCGCAAACACGCAGCGGAAAGCAAGTTATGAATGCGGACACAAAAAATCCAGCGGTAATGTGTGTTGAACAAAATGGCGGAGAAATGTTGGCTATTGTTGGAAGCAATGATAAATTATTGATTTTCCCAGCATCCGAAATTCCAGAAATGGCACGCGGCAAGGGTGTTATTTTACAAAAATATAATGCCGAGCGAACCTATGTTATAGACGCGATGTTCTTTACAAATGCCACTGGCTTTGGATGGACAAGTGGTCGCGGTCGCACTGCTTTGGATGATTGGTCGCCATGGGTGGGCAAGCGCGCATCCCAGGGTCAAACAATACCAGTGGGATTTCCACGCAGCGGAAAATTTAATAAATGAAAAAAATTCCGGAAACTTTTCCACTTGAATGCAAACTGATTCAAAATCCAAAAACTTTGTTGGGTTATTTGCGTAAAAATTTTTGGAAATTTTTTGGTTGGGCATTTGTTATTTACACATTGATTCAGATAATATTTATTGTCGGAACAAAATTGTTTTCCCCTGTTCGTTTGCAAATGATTACCGACCTGCTGGATCATCCACAAGATAATTTTTGGCACGCTGCAATCATCATACTTTGCATAATTGTTGGGGTTCAAATATTTTTAGATTTATGTCAGGTCGCAACGGAAATGATTTGGACCAAATTGGTTCGCCCATTTTCTCGTCAGGCGATAACTTTGAACCTGATAAACTATCTTCATTGTCAGTCTGCAGATTTCATAAATAAAAATATGCTGGGTAAGATGACTCAGCAGATAAACAACATAGCCTATAACTCTCTGTCAATTATGAATTTATTTTTTGCAAGGATAATCCCCAGTATTATAACCATGGCTATTGGTCTGGGGATAATGACATCACTTCATTGGTCTATTGCGGCCATAATTTTGGGTCTGATGGCAATCAGATTTTTATGGCTGCGTATTAAATTCAAAAAAATTATTATGACGAACGAAAAAACTGCGGCCTCTATCAGTCAAATAAGCGGCGCAATAACTGACACCCTGGGGTGCAGCGCAAATGTGCGCGCATTTTCAGGTCGCATGAAAGAGTTGGGAATTTTGCAGACGATTCTGCAAAAACACAAAAACAAATATATGAATCATCGGTATGCCGAACGGGAATTCTGGGTGCCCGCCAGCTTGCTGGGAACCTTTGCCTTTGTCGCTGTTATATTTTTATGTATTTACTATTTTCATAATGGATATATGAATCTGGGTCAGGTTGTATTTACCCTTGGCGCATACGTCGCCGTCAATTCATCAATGTGGGAATTTATGGACATTTTGCCCGAAATGTTTGAAGTTGGAACTGAAACATCGGAAAATTATAACGATTTGATTGCAAGAATTTCAGTAAAAGATGTCGACAATGCAGCGGAACTGCGGGTAACCCGTGGTGGATTATGTTTTGAAAATGTTGATTTTAAATATGAAAGAAAATCCCCGTTTGTTCTGCGTAATTTTTCATTATGTGTCCGACCCGGTGAACATGTTGGTATCGTCGGTGCATCTGGGGGTGGCAAAACCACTATTACCAAACTGTTAATGCGACTTTACGATGTGTCGGGCGGTATGATAACGATAGACGGGCAAGATATATCCAGGGTATCACTTGATTCATTGCGGAAAAATATTTCACTTATTCCCCAAGATACCGCGTTGTTCAATCGGACAATTCTGGAAAATTTGCTGTATGCGGCGCCGGACGCAACCATGGCACAGGTTGTCAAGGCGGCAAAACTGGCGGGTGCACATGATTTTATTATGAAGCAATCCGATGGATATAACACTGTTGTTGGTGACCGCGGCGTAAAATTAAGCGGTGGTCAACGCCAACGCATAGCAATTGCACGTGCATTTTTACAAAAGGCTTCTATACTTTTGGTGGACGAAGCAACCAGTGCATTAGACAGCGAAACCGAAGAAATTATTCAACGCAGTTTGGTAAAAATTGCCAAAGGGAAAACCACCCTTGTTATTGCACACAGATTAAGCACTCTCAGCCAGATGAACAGAATTATTGTAATGAACAAGGGTCGAATTATTGAAACCGGAACCCATAAACAATTGCTGCGTAAAAATGGAAAATATGCGCAAATGTGGCAGAATCAGACCGATGGATTTGTAAAGGAATAATGATGGGAATTTTTACAAAAATAAAATCTTTGTTCGTAAAAAAGTGTTTGGATAATGAAACGCTGGACGGGTTGCATGATGCATTGATAATGGCGGATATTGCGCCCGATATAGCCGCCGATGCAGTAAAAAGATTGCGTGCAAAATTCAAGCCCGAAGATGACACAACCGATACCGAAATAAAAAATGCGTTGATGGAAATTTTGCGCCCTTATGTTGAAAAGCTGGGAAAAAATTCTGACTTTTTAAACAATAATAAAACCCCACAGGTAATTTTGATTATCGGGGTAAATGGTGCTGGGAAAACGACAACGATTGGGAAAATTGCCAAACAATTTATCGACAATGGTCAACAGGTAATAATTGGCGCATGCGATACTTTTCGCGCAGCCGCGGGCGAACAACTGGATGTTTGGGCCAGTCGCGCTGGTGCAAAAATGGTTTGCGGAAAATCAAACGATCCCGCCGCAACTGCATACGCTGCGGTTGAAACCGGCATTTCAGATGGCGCAGATATAGTGATTTTGGATACCGCCGGACGGCTGCATAATCGCACGGATTTGATGGATGAATTGGGAAAGATAAATCGCGTAATTAAAAAGTTGGACGCAGATGCGCCACATGAAACATGGCTGGTTTTGGACGCCATGACCGGGCAAAATGCAACCGCGCAAATCGAACACTTTAACAAGTCTGCCGAATTAACGGGCTTGATTGTTACAAAAATGGATTCCACCAGCAAGGGCGGTTTTTTAATTTCATATGCAGCGGGCGAAAAAAAGCCATTACCAATTTATGCAATTGGTTATGGCGAAAAGATTTCTGACCTGCGTGCGTTTGATACAGATGAATATCTGAAAAAATTATTAGATTTGTGATTGTTTTTTTAACTTATCCAACAAAACATGGGCCGCGAAATCATTTTTGGGCTTCTTGGGATTTATTTCATATTTATGCGATTGTTTTTTTAATCTATCTTCCAAGACAAGGGTAGCAAAATCTTTTTTCTTAGGCGGCGTTTCATATTCGTTTGATTGTTTTATGTTGCGATTACGAACCAACGCATCGATTACAAAATCATGTAGCGATGGGTCTTTCGGTTTTTCTGGCAACATTCCGCCCCTGATAATCGCCAAACCAACATCTAATATCTTTTTCAATTGTGGGGGGCAATCTCTATCATTATAAAAACGCTCTAAACATGATATTTTTTTAACCGATATATCATGCTTTTGGCTTTCGCTTAATCCAGGGACATGGTCAAAATGTATCCCATTAAACATTTTGTCTTTTTTGATAACGCTTTCCACATATTTTAAATCCGCTGGAAATAAATTTATATTACAAGTAACCGCAATTTGCCATATTTGATCTGGAAATCTGCTATGGACTTTTACATCTGATAAATCCAAGGCCCCAATTTCCAAAAGTTTTTCCCGGTATTTCAAAACTTCTTCGGGCAATGGATCGCCCAAAAGGGTATAAAAATAATATTCATTATATGTCATAATTGTTAACCTTTTCAGATTTAAGTGATACATTATACCATTTTTTCAGGTATATCTTTGATAAATTTATCCCAATAATTTAACCGACCAAAGTTTGATTTTCAAAATAACAGTGGTAAACGAGAAAAATTATTAGATTTGTGATTGTTTTTGATAATGACGACGTAAAAATTCAGTTGCAAAATAATCATGCCCTGGAACAACTGGTTTCTTTGGCGTTATTTCGCCGTTATCCAATTTTTCTTTAAAATTACGAAGGAATACGTCGACTACAAAATCATGCCCTAGACGTGGCGGGAGTAGCTTTTTACCTTTGATTATCATTACGTCTAAAATCTTTTTTAATTGTTTCGGGCAATTTATATCATTATAAAAATGCTCATAATGTAATATCAAAATTTTATCAATTTGTTTTGCATCCAGTCCAGGAACATACGCAAGATCTATCAATTTAAACTTT
>CAZHPG010000054.1:0-5112 GCA_964534055.1 uncultured Muribaculaceae bacterium
CCTGACACCTGGGCATCCAAATCATCGGGGAAAACATATCCCCGATGTTTGGTCTGGAAAGTGCAGGCACACGTTAAAAATAATAAAAGATAAAAACCAACTTGTTTCATTTTAACCTTCCCCATTCTTTTTTGGACTATTGCGCAAAAGTGCAAACGAAGCAATGTGTTTTTTCAACTCTCGCCTGTATTCATTATCATTTATTGCACTTTCCAGCAAGCCTGCAAACCTTGATGGATTCATGGCACGGGCGGCGTTAAAACGACCCTCGGTCTTTAAAAAGTCTTCCAAACTTGCTGCCGCGCTGGCACCCGAATCCATTATTAATGGATTTTGACCCTGCTCTATCAGTGCTGGATTAAACCGATACAATGGCCATGCCCCCGAATCAACCAACATTTTTTGATGTGCTGGCCCATTTGATAAATCATAACCATGCGCTATACATGAACCGTATGCCAATATTATTGATGGTCCATTAAATGATTCGGCTTCTTTAATTGCACGAATGGCTTGGACCTGGTCTGCGCCGATTGCAATTTGTGCGACATACGCACCCGTCATCATTGCAATAAGGCCCAAATCTTTCTTGGCAATTTCTTTACCGCCAACCGCGAACTTCATTGATGCGCCAAAGGGGGTTGCCTTGGACTGCTGACCGCCGGTATTTGAATAGCCTTCGGTATCCATGACCAATATATTTACATTTTGTCCGCTGTGTAATACATGGTCCAGACCGCCGTATCCAATATCATACGCCCATCCATCGCCACCAATTATCCAAACTGATTTTTCAACCAAAGAATCAATTAGCGATTCGATTTGTTTGTCGCCCTTGGCTTTTTTACGCACCATTTCAACATTTTCGCGCTGTTTTGCGATATCTTTTTCTGCGAACAAAGATTCAATAATTTTGTCGTCTTTATCGCCAAAGATTTTGAACAACAATCCCTTTAACATTTCACGGTGTTGATTCAGCGCCATACGCATACCCAATCCATATTCCGCATTATCTTCGAACAAAGAATTAGACCATGCAGGTCCACGACCATGCGAATCGGTGGTATACGGGGTAGTTGGCAAATTCGCGCCATAAATTGATGAGCAACCCGTTGCATTTGCAACAACCATACGATCACCAAACAATTGGGTTACCAATTTAATATATGGGGTTTCACCACAGCCCGCACATGCACCCGGGAATTCAAACATGTGTTCACACAGTTCTATATGCTTTGGAATGTTTGTGTTTAATTTTTCCCGTGGCACTGGTGGCAATTTTGCCGCGTCATCAAATGCAGCCTGCGCGCCATTTTCTTGTGCTTGCTCAATCGGTGTCATGCTGAGTGCGTGCACTGGACAATTCTTTACACAAATCTGACATCCCGTGCAATCTGCTGGAGAAATCGTCAATAAAAATTCCATATCTGCGCCCAATTCTGGTGTCTTCATTGGAACGCCACCAATGCCTTTGCCAGCATTCATGCGAATCGCCGCATGTGGACACAGCATTGAACATTTTCCGCATTGGATACATTTGCTTAGATCGCATGTCGCAACATTTTCACTGATTGCGCGCTTTTCATATTTTGATGTTCCAACTGGAAATTCGCCTGCATTTTCCATTGCAGATACTGGCAAATTATCACCACGCATTGCGGCCATTTCACCCAGTGTTCCAGCAATGCACGCTGGCGCGTCCGCCGTCATAGCGGGTGTCCAATCGGGCGCAAAGTTTGATGGAGATGACGGCAAAGTATATTCATGTAAAAACTCTGCGGCCTTATCAACTGCGGCCCAGTTGGCGGCAACAACATCAGCACCTTTTTTATGATAAGTATTTTCAATCGCTTCCTTGGCAGATGCCGCCGCCACGGACGGATCAATAATTTTCGTCAGATTGAAAAAGTTCAACATTATGAAAGTATTGATTCGGTTGCCCAACCCAAGTTCACGCGCTGCGCGATTCGCATCCAAGAAAAAGACCTTTGCTCGCATACGAATTAAATGCTCTTGGACATCACGTGGCAACATCGCAAATGCTTCATCTGGTTTATGTCCGGTATTTATCATTACTGTTCCGCCAGGCTTTAACCCAGCAAAAACATCAAATCTTTGCGCAATGGCGAAATTGGACACAGAAATAAAGCCCGCATATTCCACCAAGTATTGCGACCGAATCGGATTCGGTGCGAATCGCAAATGCGAAGCGGTCAGCCCCCCAGATTTTTTGGAATCATAAACAGCGTAAGACTGCGGATATAAATCAGAATTTTCCCCAACAATTTTAACTATGTTTTTAACCGCGCCAACCGTTCCGTCCGATCCAATTCCATAAAGTATTGCGGAATTATATCCTGCATCATCATTGGCAAACGCAGGGTCGGTTTCCAGTGAAAGATTCGTAACATCGTCAGTAATTCCAACAGTAAAGTTATGATGAAGCGTTCCACGCATCATATTTTCAACCACCGCTTTTACATCGCGTGGCTTGAATTCTTTAGACCCCAAACCATAACGCCCACCAAAGATTTTGATTCCGCGATTTTGCAATGCCGTTACAACATCTTGGTACAATGGCTCGCCGATTGAACCGGGCTCTTTTGACCTGTCCAGCACAGCAATGTTTTTAACGCCTTTTGGTAAAGCCTTTATAAATGCATCTGTCGGAAATGGACGATACAAATGCACCGCCAGCATACCAACACCCTTTGGCAAATGAGCCAAAGTTTCAGTAATTGTTTCTGCCGCGCTGCCCATTACAACAATAACATGTTCGGCATTTTTATCACCTGTGTAATCAACTAATCCATATTGACGCCCAGTCAATTTTCCAAATTTATTCATAACATCTTGGACGATTTCTGGAACAGCGTCATAGAATTTATTTGCGGCTTCGCGTCCCTGGAAAAACACATCAGGATTTTGCGCAGTACCACGAACGGTCGGAGAATCCGGGCTCATCCCGCGATTGCGTGCGCCCAGCATTAAATCTGTTGGTATTAATTCCTGCAGAACTTCATCAGGAATATATTCAATTCTGGATTCTTCGTGGCTGGTGCGAAACCCATCAAAGAAATGCAAAAATGGAACGCGGGTGCGCAAAGTTGCGCTATGCGCTATCGCCGCCATATCATGAGCTTGCTGAACATTATGTGAAGATAATAAAGCAAAACCAGTTCCACGAACAGACATCACATCAGAATGATCGCCAAAAATAGATAAAGCATGTGTCGCCAAAGCACGCGCCGCAACATGCATAACAAATGGTGTTTGTTCCCCTGCAATTTTATACATATTTGGAATCATCAACAGCAAACCCTGGGACGCGGTAAAAGTCGTCGCCAATGCGCCCATCTGCAACGCGCCATGAACCGCGCCGGCTGCGCCACCTTCGGATTGCATTTCAATTATTCCAGGCACTGCGCCCCAGATATTCTTTTTATGCTGATACGCCCATTCATCTGCCAACTCACCCATGGTGCTGCTGGGTGTTATTGGATATATTGCTGAAAATTCACTACATCGATATGCCACATCTGCTGCGGCCCAATTACCATCAACTATCATCTTGGTCATAACTACTTCCTTTTTTTGGTCACGGATACGAATTATAGTATTTTGGAAGACGTAAAACAAGCATTGAACCATATATTGACAAACAGCCCCAAAGGGCTGTTTGTAAAAAAATTATTAATAAAACTGGTTTTTTATTTACTTCTTTTTATTTTCTGATTTCATCTTTGCCATGGCGCGAACCAAATCGATTCCGCGTTGCAGCTGATAATCGCGGGCTTCTTTTTCCGCATCTGTCAGTTTTGAATAATCTTCATCTTCTTCAACATCGCTCTTTGAATCTGCTTTTTTATTTTTTTGCCCATCTTCATTTTTCAATGCATTCTTAAAGCTGGCTTCTGAAAAGATATCATTTTTCTTTTCAATAACTTCTACTTTGGATTGCAAAACTTCAACATCTGGGGTAATACCCTCGCCCTGGATTGACTTGCCTGACGGAGTATAATACCGCGCGATAGTCAAATGAATTGCCGTTCCATCACCAAACGGTTTTTGCTGTTGAACACTGCCCTTGCCAAACGACTGGCTGCCCATAATCAGCCCGCGTTTGTTATCTTGCAGTGCGCCTGCAACAATTTCAGATGCAGATGCAGATCCATGATTTATCAATACCACGATTGGCTTTCCATGTGTAATATCACCTGGGGTCGCCATGCTGCGATCAATGTCATCTGGCCCACGACCACGGGTCGAAACAATTTCGCCGCTGTCCAAGAAAGCGTCCGACACATCAACAGCCGCGGCCAAGTATCCGCCCGGATTGTTACGAACATCCAAAACATAGCCTATGACTTTTTTCTTTTCCAATTTTTCAACTGCGGCTGCCAAATCCCTGGCGGTTTTTGCACCAAAATCTGAAACGCGAATATATCCAATTTTTTTATCATCGCCTTTTGCATCAGACTTTATGGATTGAACCTTTATAATCGCACGGGTCAGTGTTATCGTTCGTGGCTCGCCGTGTTCTTCGGGCACGATGGTCAACTTTACCTTGGTCCCTGGATGTCCTTTCATTTTTTTTACTGCCTGGTTCAGTGAAAGATCAAAAACCTGCTGCCCGTCAATATGGGTAATATAATCGCCAGCCTTTATCCCGGCGCGATAAGCGGGGGTGTCATCTATGGGGGAAATAACCTTTACTGCGCCTTTGTCTGATGTGATTTGAATCCCAATCCCGCCAAAGCTGCCCGAAGATTTATCATCAAAATCTTTCAAATCGTCCGCATTCAAATACGAAGAGTGAGGATCCAGTTCCATCAACATTCCATTCATGGCGGCCTCGAGCATCTTTTTTTCATCAACTTCTTCGACAAAGTTTTCGCGCGCGGATTCAAATACCAGTGCAAACTTTTTCAGCTGCTCGTAAATTTCTTCGTCAGTCAGATGTTTTACCGGCTCTTTCTTTTCGGCAGCAACCGCGCCAAACATAACGGATACAGCCAATAATAAAGTGATTAGAATCTTTTTCATAAAATTCCCCTTTCTATCTGTGGGAAAGTAGCAAAAAAAAATCCCCCACGCAAGGGGGATTTATTT
>CAZHPG010000055.1:0-4975 GCA_964534055.1 uncultured Muribaculaceae bacterium
AGTATTTAGAGCCAGTCGAAAAATTGCTTCGTGATAAAAATCTGATACAAGAATCTGATGGCGCGCAAATTGTTGTCGTTCGCGAAGATTCTGATACAGCGCCCATGCCACCATTTATGTTTTATAATTCACGCGGGGCAGATACCTATGACGCAACCGATTTGGCCGCATTATATTACAGAAAAATTACAGACAATCCGGATCGTATTATTTATCTGACCGATGTTCGCCAAGCACTGCATTTTCAACAAATTTTCCGCGTTGCGCAAAAAATCGGATTGTTCAACCCAGAACAACTGGAACATCAATACTTTGGAACAATCAATGGTAAAAATGGTCCGCTAAAAACACGCGATGGTAATGCCGCGGGTCTGCTAGATATCATAGAAATTGTAAATGACGCCGCACGTGAACGCGTTGCAGCATCTGGGAAAAATCTGCCAAACGAAACCATTGAAATGATTGCAATGGCAGCATTGAAATTTAATGATTTGATGCACGATGTTAAATCGGATTATATTTTTGATGCAGATGGGGTCGTCCAATTCGAGGGTCGCACCGGGCCATATATTCTTTATACCGCGGTCAGATTGAACAGCATTTTACAAAAAAGCAACGAACCTGGCGCAAATAATCAAATCACCATCAGTAATCTTGACGAAGCCGAGCGGAATTTGCTGTTGGGAATTTTGGATTTTGAACGATCTATCCTGGTTGCTTTTGATAAAAGGGCGACAGATATAATCGCGAACTATGCATATGATCTTTGCCAACTGATAAATACTTTCTATCACAGCTGCCCGATTTTACGTGATGATATTGATGAAAAAACGCGCGCGCGCAGATTGCAAATCGCCCAAAAGGCTTATCAGACACTATCCACAGCGATTGATTTGATGGGATTAAATATTCCAGACGAGATGTAAGAAAGGAAAAAGGCAAAAGGGGAAAGTAGGAAGTTTGAAGTTTGAAGTTTGAAAAAATAAATAAATTCCTAATCATAATTTTTTCTTTTTTACTTTCCCCTTTTGCCTTTCTACTTTTACCTTTCCCCTTTTTACTTTCCCCTTTTGCCTTATTCGTATCTTAACGCATCTATGGGGTTTAGTTTGGCCGCTTTGCGCGCAGGCATAACCCCAGACGCTATACCAACTATCAGCGCTACCCCGATTGAAAGGAAAACCGATGCAATGCTTAATGGAACTTTCATATTCATAATGCCTGGCAGAATGGTTTGCGATAAAATCACGCCAAGAATGAATCCTATCATACTGCCCATAAATGAAATCACGATTGCTTCGGACAAAAATTGAATTGTTATATGGCTTTCGCGCGCGCCAATTGCCTTGCGTATTCCTATTTCCCTTGTGCGTTCAGCCACGCTGACTAACATCATATTCATAATACCAATAGAACCAACCAACAACGACACACTGGCAATCGCCATCAACAGCATTTTAAGAAAACCGGTAACAGTATTCATGGTTTCCATAATCTGTTTCATATCAGTAATTTGGAAATCGTCGCTGTCAGTATCTTTTAATCTGTGTCTGTCGCGCAGCAATTGAGTGATTTGATCCACTGCGATTGCATTATCCGCTGTTTCAGTTAACTTTACAACTACCTGGGGCACAGAATCCGGAAATTTGGATCCTATAACACGTTTTTGCAAAGTAGTTATTGGCATAAACACCATATCATCGTTATTAACTATCCCCGCGCCACCTTTTTCCTTGGTAACGCCGATTACAACCAGTGGCACACCATTCATACGAATCACCTGACCAACTGGATCCGGCCCCAAATCCAACTCTTTGGCGACAGTGGGACCGACCACGACATAAGTGCTGGCATTACGGACAGCCGCCCAGTCAAAAAAGACACCTTGATCCATTTCTATATTCTGAATATTTTGATAAGTTGGATATGCGCCCAGCGCGCTGGTATTCCAATTTTTATTTCCAAAAACAATTGTTCCGCCCGACATTCTGGTTGGGGTTGTATATTCAACATCTGGCAATTGCGACAATGCCTCGGTATCAGAAATAGTAAGTGTATTTGACCCTGATGATGTGCGAACACCGCCTGTTTGTGAAGCGCCGGCACGAATCATAATTGTATTTGTCCCCAATGATGCGAATTGACCGGTTATTTGATTTTGCACAGCATCACCAACCGACATCATAATAACCACGGCCATAACACCGATAATGATGCCAAGTATAGTCAAAAAGCTGCGGATTTTATTTCCGACAATACTCAGCCAGCTTTCTTTAAGAATGTCATTAAAGGTCATGGCTTACAAATTCCTTTCGCTTTTTGGGATGGGGCCATCATGAGTAATTTTTCCGTCCCGAATATGTATCAATCTGTTTGTATGACGGGCTATATCAAACTCGTGCGTAATCATTACGATTGTTATTCCCATTTCTTTATTTAATTTCTTGAACATTTCCAAAATCTCGAAACCCATTTTGCTGTCCAGGTTCCCCGTGGGCTCGTCCGCCAGTATTAACTTTGGCTCGCCCACCAGGGCGCGCGCAATCGCAACACGTTGACGCATACCGCCCGATAATTGCGGCGGCAAATAAGATTCAAATTTTTCCAGCCCAACTACTTTTAAAATTTGATGCGCCCGGATTATTCGATCTTCTGGCGCTATACCGCGATACATCAGCGGCATCATAACATTATCCAAAACACTACGTTTGGCCAGCAGATTAAAGTTCTGAAAAACAAAACCAATATACTCATTTCTGGCCATGGCTAACTCGTCCGGACTCATGTGTGTTACATCATTGCCGTAAAGTTTATATGTTCCACTTGTTGGTGTATCCAGCGCACCAATTATATTCATACAAGTTGATTTGCCGCTGCCAGATGGACCCATTATTGATACTAATTCGCCGGCATGAACATCAAAACTGATATCAAACAAAACCTGTTGTGATCCACCACCTTCCATGTCAAAAGATTTGTTTATTTTTTCCAGTGAAATTACCAGTGGCTCTTTATTCATCAACTTTTGCCTTACATTTCTGGGCCGCCGCGACCGCCATGATTGCCGCCACCCATCATATTGCCTGATGCGTTGGATTTTTGCCCTAATTTTCCGATTACCAATTTATCGCCTTTGACAATCTCATCTGAAACAACTTCTGTTTCGGTCGCAGTTACCAAACCCTTTTTATATTCTATAAATTTCGGTTTTTTTGCTTTCTCGCGCATAATCGCCAAATACTCGGTTGGCTTTTTATCCCCAGCGTCCTGTATTATTCCGTCAAAACTGCGCAGCAAAAATGCGGCATTGGGCGCTTTCCAAACATTATCTTTTTCTTCTACTAAAATTGTAACAAATGCAGTCATGCCCGGCATCAAGCGCAAATCAGAATTATCAACATCAATAACAACGGTGTAAACGACAACATTGCTGGTGGTGGTCGGCGACAGTCTTATCTGACGTACCGCGCCATCAAAGGTCTGGGTCGGATACGCGTCAACGGTAAAGGTAACTTTTTGCTTTTCCTTTATCATCCCAATGTCGGCCTCGGACACACTGGTTTCAATCTGCATCTTGGACAAGTCTTCGGCGATTTCAAATAAATCCGGCGTCTGGAAAGATGCGGCGATGGTTTGGCCTTTATCAACTTTTCTTGAAATTATCGTTCCATCAACCGGCGATATGATTTTGGTATACCCCAAATTTGTTCGGGCTCTTTCATATTGGGATTTTGCGCGTAATACAGATTGCTGGGAAGTTTTATATTTTGTTTCTGATTCTTCTAATTCTGAACGCGCAATATACCCTTCGTCGAATAATGATTTATTTCTTTCGTATTCTGCATTATCAAATTTTAATTGGGCTTCGGCAGAATCCAATGTAGCTTTTGCTTCTTCGGCACTGGCCTGCATGACACTGGGGTCGATGGTCAGCAAGACATCGCCCTTTTTCACCTTGTCATTATAATCAACAAAAATGTTTTCAATGTTTCCACTGACCTGACTGCCGACCTTGATAGTGTTTAATGGTTTTATTTCACCAGTCGCGGTAACAACCTTTTTTAAATCTCCACGCGTAATTTCAATTGTTGCAAATTGGTTTTCAGTCGGCTTGCTGCCACCAAAAATCAAAGGCAAAGACAAAACAGCAACCAGCAAAAGTGTAAACCGCCATTTATGCCTTAACAAATAATTGATGGCCCTTTTCCAAAAACTTGATGGCGCCTTGGTATCTATGATCGGTGTGGTAATCATTTGATTTCTCCATACATTTCTTCGGGTCTGGGCTGGGCTGTTTGCACATCATCTAAATTTTCTTTTAATTCCCCGGCCGCCAGTGCCAGCGCAGCCCGCTGGACATATAAATCATAACGTGCAGAAATGTTTTGTGTCTTTGCACTGGCAAGCTCTGCCTGTTGGGTTTGCCAATCCAGCATTGTTGCGCGTCCAACCTTATACATTCCGGCTGTTACGCGTTCGCTTTCTGTTGCGGATTTCAACAAAGCATCTGTTTGTTCTAAAACCTTAACCGCAGTCTGATAATTTTGATACGCCGACCAAATGTCTTGGGCGACCGAGTCTTCTTTGGCGCGTTGTTGCTCTTGTGCGCGCTCGTAATTTGCCTGGCTGGCGCGCAAATTATAAACATTTGCAAAGCCCGCGAAAATCGGCATAGATGCACGGATTCCTATGCTGCCACCAACTTTATCATTTGGATTTCCGCTGATTGAATCATAGGTATTTTGAAAATTATAAGACATCTGACCAGTTGCAGAAATTGATGGCAAATTTTTCAAGAACGCTGAATTGCGCCGATACCATGCCGCATTGGTAGATTCGCCCGCAGAAAGCAAATCAGGACGTTGCTTTTTTGCTTTTTCTATCAATTGGGTAATGTTTTCAGATTCTGCGATGCTGCCAAACTTTGACGGCATGTCTGCAATTTTCAGATTCTGTCCCTGGGGAAATGACAACA
>CAZHPG010000056.1:0-4934 GCA_964534055.1 uncultured Muribaculaceae bacterium
GGTTATCAAAACAGGATACGAAACATTGGGATTACAAACCTTTTATACGGTTGGTCCGAAAGAGGCACACGCTTGGACAATAACGGTCGGCATGACAGCGCCCCAGGCAGCCGGAAAAATTCATACAGATTTTGAAAAAGGCTTTATCCGTGCCGAAATAATCCAGCCCGATGATTGGTTGAAATTCGGTGGCGAAGTCGCGGTAAAAGAAGCGGGAAAGATGCGATTGGTTGGTCGTGATTATATTATGCAGCCCGGCGACATCTGCCATTTCTTGTTTAATAATTAAATTTCGGCCAGTTTGTTTAATTTTTCTGTTGCGGATGCGATTTCAGAATCTATTGCTTTTGCCCGTGCCATTGACTCAGGTGTTATTTCTTTTAATGCCGCCGCACGTTCGACCTGCAAATTTTTAATATAATTTTTTAACTTTATTGAAACTATAAATTTTTCCGCATCGTCTTTATTCAATGCACATACAGCGTTTTTAGTATCGTCAAAACTTACGCCGATTTTTAACAAAAATTCAGAATGCTTTTCAATTAAATCTGGATAGGTCGCCGCAATTTCAGATAAAATCTTTCGCGCCAAATCATCAACTTTCGGCATATCTACTTCCGCCAGTTGCTTTTTCCCTTCGGCTTTCCATTTATGCCACCCATTAAATTTTCTTTGGTTGTATTCTTGATCAAATTCGCCGCGCAAGGTCGGGTCGGTAATTTTTTTGATTTCTGTGGTTAAAAACTTTTCCGCGCGGGTGCGCCCGCCGGGCGTTGAGATTAAGAAATTCTTATTTGCGATATCCCATAAAAAATCAACCAGCGGCTGCGCGGAATCAATAATTTTTTTCATCTGTGCTGTGCCGTCTGTTTTTTTCAGTATATCATCCGGATCTTTGCCGCCCGTAACAAATGCAAAACGAACATCAGAACTATCACGCAAAAATGGCATGATTAAACCCGCCGCACGCGCTGCGGCTTTTTGTCCCGCGGTGTCCCCATCAAAACAAAAAGTTATATTACGATTTGATTTGCACAAGATTTGCAGGTGATCTTCGGTCAATGCGGTGCCCAGTGGCGCGACAGTTTCGGTAAAACCATGGGTTTGCATTTGGATTGCGTCTATTTGACCCTCGACCACAATACTGCGATTGGCCTTGTAAATTGCATCGCGCGCAAAGTTTAATCCGAATATAGTTTGCCGTTTGTGGAAAAGTTCTGTGTCCGATGTGTTTATATATTTTGGTTCTGACCCGTCCATTGACCGCCCGCTGAACGCAACAATTTGACCATGAACGTTAAAAATTGGAAACATTAACCTGTCGCGGAAAAAATCATGCAGACCATAATCGCCGCGACGCACCAGGCCGGTTGCAATAACATTTGCCTCTTTTTGATTGCCAAACTTTGCCGATAATAAATTGTTTTTCGGTGCATACCCAATGCGATATTTTTTAATTACTTCATCTGTAAAGCCCCGTCCGCGGATGTATTCCAGCGCGGCGCGCCCAGATTCGTCATATAATTTTTCCGAAAAAGTTTTCGCGGCCAATTCCATAATTTCAAAGTATGAAATTTCGCGTGCCTGTTGTTCAGGCGATTTTGGTTTATAGTCTGGCAATTTTAATCCCGCCTGGGTCGCCAGTTCTTTGATTGCATCAATGTATCCCATGTTTTGGGATTTCATAACAAATGAAATAATATCGCCATGTTCCCCACAACCAAAACAATGATAAAAGCCCTTTTGCTCATTCACAGAAAACGAAGCGGTTTTTTCATTATGAAATGGGCAGCATCCCCAGTAATTTTGACCCTTTTTAATCAGCGGAACACGACGGCCAACAACATCAACGATTGATAATCGCTGGCGCAGTTCATCGTTAAAATTATTGTCATAATTTGCCAATTACTTTTTTCTTCCCCATGCTTTTTTAATGCTTGGTTTTTTATTGTTTATCAAATCTGCGGCGGTTTCTAAATCTGGTTCTTCTTTGACGCTGACATTGACCTTGTTACTGGAAATGTATGCGCCATATCGACCGGTTGCGAAGTATAAAATCGGTTTGCCTGTTGCTGGGTTTATTCCCAACTCCATGCCTTCGGCCTTTTGCCCTGCGCCGTCTAATAATTCCTTGGCGATTTCCAATGTTATTGTGTCAGCATTATATTTTTTTGCAGATACATTTTTTTTGCCATCTGAAACATACGCGCCAAATTTTCCAATGCGAAATGTTATGCCATCCCCTAATTCTGATGGCCCATTGTTTGCTGGTTTTGTTTCACCATCTGTGCCAGCGGATTCTTTGGATAAATCACGGGTATATTTACATTCCGGATAATTGCTGCATGCCAGGAATGCGCCATATTTTGATACTTTTAATGAAAGTTCGCCATTTTTGCATTCGGGGCATTTGGTATTTCCATCAGGAAACAAATGTTTTTGTAAAGCGTCGTTTACAGCCGTCATAACATCCGGATTTGGAACGCCGCGCGCCGCATCAACCAATGGCGAAAATGCATTCCAAAATTCGTTCAGTGCGCGGCTGCGCGCCAATGCGCCATTTGAAACATCGTCCAGCGAATCTTCGGTTTTTGCGGTAAAGTTCACATCAACAATGTTTTCGAAATATTTTGTTAAAAATGCTGTCAGCAACCATCCGCTTGGGGTTGGGAAAAATCTGTGTTTTTCATTTTTTACATATTCGCGATCAACAATCGTGCTCATGATGCTGGAATAAGTTGATGGACGTCCGATACCCAATTCTTCCAATTTTTTAATCAGTGATGCTTCGGAATATCTGGCTGGTGGCTGAGTAAAGTGTTGCTCTGGTAATAACTTTACAATTTCAATTTTATCGCCAACCGACATTTGGGGCAATTTTGTTTCTTCTTCGTCTTCGTCTGTGTCGTCTTTACCTTCGACATAAACCGTCAGAAATCCGTCAAAAGTCCTGGTTGTGCCAACGGCATGAAATACCGCTGTGGGCTGATGGCTGTGGGCTGATGACTGTGTCTCGATATCAACAATAACAGAATCAAATTCAGCATTAGTCATCTGGCATGCGATTGTGCGTTTCCAAATTAAATCATACAGTTTATCTTCGTCCCCGCCAATGTCGCTGCTGGCGCGGTTCGCAGCGGTTGGTCGAATTGCTTCGTGCGCTTCTTGGGCGTTTTTAGATTTGGTTACATAAATATTTGGTGATTTTGGTAAAAACTTATCCCCATATTCCGTGCCAATATATTCACGAATTGATTGAATTGCATCGGCAGATAAATTAGTAGAATCGGTGCGGATATATGTAATAAGTCCGGCTTCGTATAATTTTTGCGCCGCACTGCTGGTGCGTTTTGCAGAGAAATAAAGTTTACGCGCCGCTTCTTGCTGTAATGTGCTGGTGGTAAATGGCGCGGCCGGCTTTCTGGACGTCTTCTTTTTTTCAATTTCTGATACCTGACCGAAAATAATTGGCGCGCCAATTTTTAACAAAATTTCATCCATTGAATTTTTATTTTCAACAGACATTTTATCAATCTTTTTGCCATTAAATTTTACAAGGCTGGAAACAAAGTTATTTTTATCCTTATTGCACTGGGCCTTTAATGACCAGTATTCTTGTGGTTTGAATGCCTCTATCTCACGCTCGCGATCAACGACCAATGCAACCGCAACCGACTGAACACGGCCCGCGCTGCGTCCCATGTTTTTGCGCCACAAAACTGGTGATAATTTAAATCCAATTAAATAATCCAATGCGCGGCGAACCAGATAGGCATCGACCAAATTTTGATCAATTTCGCGCGGATTCTTTATTGCTTCTAAGATTGCGTTTTTTGTAATTTCATGAAAAACCACGCGAAAGATTTGCTTGGCTTTTAATGCCCCACGAGAATTTAGAATATCCAATAGATGCCATGAAATAGCTTCTCCTTCGCGATCAGGGTCGCTTGCCAGATATACGGCATCGGCCTTTTTAACTTCGTCCAGAATCAGTTTAATTTGTTTTTCTTTGCCGGGCATAATTTGCCATTTCATAGCAAAATCGTTGTCAGTATCAACCGAGCCATCTTCCGGGACCAGATCGCGCACATGTCCAACGGACGCAACAACACGCCAAGCCGACCCAAGGTATTTTTCAATAGTTTTTGCTTTTGCCGGAGATTCAACGATTAAAAGATTCATCTAGATTCCTTTTGCAGACAATTGCTGGTCTTTGTTTATGTGTGTGTTCTGCGCCAGTCCAAAACCAAACATCAATGATAACAGTGAGCTTCCGCCAAATGACATCAGCGGCAATGGCACACCGACGGTTGGCATCAATCCCAAAACCATGGCGACATTTATAAAGTAATAAACGAAAAAGTTCAACATAAATCCAAAACACAACAATTGGCCGAATCTATTTCTGGATGTTTTTGCAAACCAAAACAGCATTCCGATTATTGCAGAATAAATCAAAATAAGTGCAAAGCTGCCGATAAATCCCAGCTCTTCCCCGAACATTGCGAAAATAAAGTCGGTCTGCTTTTCAGGCAGAAATGAAAGATGCGATTGTGTCCCCGCCAGATAGCCTTTACCAAAAATACCGCCAGAGCCGAATGCGATTTTTGATTGGTTTATTTGATATCCGGCGCCGCTGGGGTCATGATCGGGATTTATAAATGTAATAACGCGCTCGCGCTGATAATCGTGCATTCCGCCAAACCAAACGACTGGCGCGGCCATCACGGCCAGCACCCCGACAATCAAAAACCACTTTTTATGCGCGCCGACAATCCAAAAAAATCCAACAGTAATCAGCCCCAAAGAAACCGCGGTTCCCAAATCCGGCTGAATTACTATCAGTCCCAAAGGAATAACCAACATTGCGATTGGTGTTAAATAATTTCGGAATTTGGAAAGTTCCACCGAATTCTGCCATGCGAAATACCGCG
>CAZHPG010000057.1:0-4891 GCA_964534055.1 uncultured Muribaculaceae bacterium
GGCAACGGCAGCGCTTCGTTTCGTCGTGAAAAATATATTGAATAGGGTGGACCAAATGGCGGTGATGGTGGCCGTGGCGCAGATATAATCTTTCGTGCTGTCCCAAATGTAAATACTTTGATTGATTATCGGTATAAAACTAATTTTATTGCACAACGTGGCGAAAATGGCCGTGGTCGTATGGAAACTGGTAAATCGGGCGACATAATGATTTTGCCGGTGCCAACTGGAACCGTAATCCTTTCCGAAAACGAAGAAATTGAATATGCGGATTTAAATGCAGATGGTATGGAATATCGCGCGGCGCGCGGCGGAAATGGCGGCTGGGGAAATCTGCATTTCAAAAGCCCGACCAATCGCACTCCAAAACAGGCCAACGATGGTCTGCCAGGCGAAGACCGTAATGTTGTTTTACAATTAAAATTGATTGCGGATATTGGATTGGTTGGATTCCCAAATGCTGGAAAATCAACATTGCTGGCGGCGGTTACCGCGGCGCGTCCAAAAATCGCAAATTATCCATTTACAACGTTGAATCCTCAGTTGGGTGTTATGTATGCCCACAATCGCGAATTCGTGTTGGTGGATTTGCCTGGATTAATCCAGGGTGCACATATGGGCGTTGGTCTGGGGGACAAGTTTTTGGGCCATGCCGAACGCACGAAAATGATTTTGCATATTATCGATGGCACCGAAGAAGATTGGGGCGATCGCTACAAGGCTATTCGTCATGAAATGGAATCTTATGGTGGTGGATTAACAAACAAGCCAGAAATAATAGTTGTAAATAAAATGGATGCTGTTGAACCGGATGTTTGGACCGAAAGAATGAAAAAATTCAAGCGTGGTAAAAAATCCGAAATAATTTCAATATCTGCCGCGGGCAGGTTGGGAATAACGGAATTAATATCTTTGGTAGAAAAATCATTTAAATAAAAAAAATCGCCCAAACGGGCGATTTTTATTTTGCTGTGCAACTGGCAAGTTGCTGTGATATCAATGCTTGCTCGGAATTATTAAGTGTTTGCACAGGTACGGGCCAGCATCGTGTATTATCGCGCAGAACGAATACCTTGGTTCCTTTTTTATATGCAGCCTGCATATCACCCATCTGGGCGCTGGAAAGGAACGCGTTCTGGGTCATAGGTGAATTAGACAGACCCGCCTGGATTACCTGCTTTGCCATTGCATAATTATCTATTGTGTCGCCCGCAGAATAACTGGTCGTATAAACATCCATCCACAGATTATAAATTGGTTCTGATTTGCCTGAACCATCATCTTGCTTTGGGAATGCCGCACCCACGGCCAAACTGGCGGCCACTTGCAAATTCGTTGGACTGTCGCTGCCTGTGCTGCGCGCAGGGGTTGTCAGTTGCATATTGTCGCCGCATGCCAGGTTCATTTTATTCACATAACCCGCCAATACGGAATCAATCGCGCTTTGCCATCCTTCGCCTTTCTTGGACAGATCCAGTGATACCATCTTTTCCGCCCATCCCCAGATATTTGCACCGACATTACCAGCGTTGGCAAACTTTGTCACCATTTCAGCAGATCCGCCAGAAACGCCCGCACCACAAAAATCGGTCAGTTCAGTCGTCAATCTGTTTTGTGTTTCATTGCCGTATGACAATGCAATCGAATGGCATGACATTGCAGCCTCTAATTCTTGGCGGCGTTGCACACACAGACTGGAATTAGATTTGGTCAATTGTGTTGCCATATTCATCATTGATAAATATGACATTAATTCTTGCTGGACATAGCTGGGGCACAGACGCGCCGCAGTATTCATGCCCTTGCCACCCATTTTATAACTGGTGGAATATGTTGGTAAAAGAGAGGAGTTATCTTTTTGCAGACACAACAATGCAGCGTTATAAAGTTCGCTTTCTGTTGCATAGTCGCATTTGTTGCCGCGTTGCCCAGGGACAACGGTTACTTCACCACAATAACTGGACAGACACTTGTAAATTTTATCGCGACATGCTGAATCCACATCTGGCTGCGTCACCATGTAATAGGTATTTCGTTGGTTGGTGCGATATGCCTCGGCAAGGTTCGCATCACCACGGCTGCCGCTGGTCGCGGCGACTGCAGCGCCATTTAACAGGCACAGACAGGTAAAAACACCAAAAGATTTTTTCATATCCATTCTCTCTTTACATTTGATTTTATCAAAATTATTTGCTTTTCGCAAGCAACTATTGTAATATTCACAACATGATAAATACGAACGAACTTTTGAATCAAATCCGTGACGACATCAATGCCGTCAGGGGGTATCTTTGACCCCGATCGGTTAAAAACCGAAATCAATGAAATTTCTGAAATTACAAATGCGCCGAATTTGTGGGACAACCCTGACCGCGCGCGTGAAGTTATGCAGAAAAAATCCAATCTGGAAAAAACACTGAATGATTTTTTGGCATTGGAATCCGAATATGAAACATTGGCCGAATTAAACGATATTGAACCCGAAGATATTGACATTGCTGCGGCTGCGGAAAAAATGGCAGAAAAATCACACCGCGCGAAATTTATAACCCTGTTTAATGAACCCGCCGATGGGGCAGGCGCATTTTTGTTTATCCAGGCCGGGGCGGGCGGGACCGAGGCCCAAGATTGGGCATCAATGCTGGCGCGCATGTATGCCAGATGGGCAGAAAGACACGGTTTTACATTGGAAGTAATGGAAGAACATCTGGGCGATACCGCAGGATTGAAAAGCATCACATATCGCATCAGTGGAAATCGCGCATACGGTTGGTTGCGCAATGAAATAGGCGTCCATCGCCTGGTTCGGATTTCGCCATTTGACAGCAACGCGCGGCGACATACCAGCTTTGCCAGCGTTGATGTCTGGCCAGACATTGATGATTCCGTGGAAATAGAAATCAATGATAAAGATTTACGAATTGATACCTTTCGTGCCCAGGGCGCGGGCGGTCAGCATGTAAATAAAACGGACAGTGCGGTTCGCATTACCCACTTGCCAACGAATACGGTGGTCCAGTGCCAGAATGAACGCTCACAGTTGCAGAATAAAGAATTCGCAATGAAAATGCTGCGTTCGAAATTATACGAATTAGAAATGCAGAAAAAAGCAGCCGAAGCAGACGCAACAAAAGCATCACAAAAGAAAATAGAGTGGGGCAGCCAAATCCGCAGTTATGTCCTGCAACCATATCAGCTGGTGAAAGATTTACGGACTGGATTGGAAAATACGAATCCGGCGGCGGTATTGGACGGCGAGCTGGACGATTTTATGCTGACAATGCTGCAAAAGTAATTTGGCGCACCCAGCAGGATTCGAACCTGCAATCCCCGCCTTCGGAGGGCGATGCTCTATCCAGTTAAGCCATGGGTGCTTTGTCTGCGGCGCATTATAGCCGAATTTTTCCAAAAATCAATCCACAAGTTGAATGTGATAACAATCTCATTGCTCCAAAGTCCGTCCAACAATACGATTTGTGCGCATAGGCGTGTCTTTTGCGCCTGTGCTTCATTTAACCAAGGGAGTTATAAATGAAAAAAACAATGCTTGTTGCCGTATTGGCGATTTTCGTGGGTGCAACCGCGGCCGATGCGGGTTATTACAGAACCAAAAACTTTGACGGGACATATACATCAACTGGTCGAACCAATGACATGGGAACTGGGCGCGCGCCAGCGGGCTATCATACCAATGAATTCGGTCATGTTGAAAGGAATGGGCTTTAACCATTGATTACGATGCGTCTGGCAATGCCCGCCAGACGCAAATTATTATTGAAATAAAAATAATATTTGTTCTATAATTTATATGATAGGAAGGGATAAAAAAATGGCTTTTGATTTTTCTGATAAATCTAAAAACAAAAATTCACAATCAGCAGTAAATGTCACCATAGCAAAAAGATTTTGGGGCATTATAAAAAACATATATGAAACTATCTTTAACAATGAAAGCGGTGTATTGTCAGGAATTTTTATCGTTTGTATATTTTTATATCTCGGGCATTCTTGGATACAAAGGGACACAGCAATGAAAAACCTACCTACATGTCCCGATAACGAAAAAGTAACTATTGGATATAGGAATGGTAAGCCTATGAAATTATGCGATCAAACCTTGACATTTATTGCTCAAGATTTCAATTATTCTTGTATTTTAAGTGGCAATGGAGATTATGGTACTTTGGGCTTTGCAAGATCAGCTATAGTAAAAGAAATAAATGTATCTGAAGTAGACGCAGTACTAATGATAAATAAATCTATAACAGATAAAAGTGGGTGCAACTTTGGAAGACTAACCCCATCATTTATTCAAATGGGATACACGGGCGCTGGTGATAAATCCCATTTAACACACACAAAAACTATGGGATTTTAAAGTGTCACACATATAACAATAAAACTGGTATAACATAACATGTTTGCTTTAATATTTATCATACTAAAATTAACAGGGATAATATATTGGTCATGGTGGTGGATTTTTCTCGCTCTGCTTTTAGATGAAGAAACCATTCGTAATTGTTAATGTACTTATATTATAAAAAATATAGATTAAATAATAAAGGATATTAAATGAGAAAATATTTAATGCTTTTTTTAGTCATCATCTTGCTTGGCGCTTGTACAAAAACCATAAACAATAATACATATAAACTAATTCCGGCCAAAGGTACCACGCCGGCAATATGTATGGAATATACAGACGTATTAAAGGTAATAGAATCCGAACATTCTGACCATAAAAAAACAGAAATTTTAGATGGAACATGTTTGATGCATGTAGGGCCTTTTCAAGTTCCGGCCAAAACAGAACTTTTGTGTTCAAAAGAACCAAAACAAGTTCCTTTGTCTTTTTGTGGTATTTATCCAGTTGGATCTGATATACGAG
>CAZHPG010000058.1:0-586 GCA_964534055.1 uncultured Muribaculaceae bacterium
TTATACAGTGTCGCTTGATTTTTCCGAAGACGGCGCAGAAAGAGTTTATCCAGATGGAGAAAACTATTATGGTGGCACACGGATAAGATTCCAGTTTGCATTAAAACTGGCCGGGGATAAATAGTAACAAGGAACAGTAAATATGAAAAAAATTCTGAATAAATTTGCAATTATTTATGCGTTTTGTTTTGCACCATTTGCCGTTCAAGCGGCCAGCATTGTTGCCAGCATAAACGGCGCACCAATAACTGATGCGGATGTAACATCGCGCGTCAGCCTTATGACGGCCCAAGGTCAAAATTATACAGACAACAGAAAACGTGCATTAAATAACATCATAGATGACAGCGTGAAATTAAAATATGCTGAAAATTTCAAGATTTCTATTACGGATAAAGAAGTTGAAAGTGAATTGAAACGTATGAATTTGTCCGGGCTTTCCGCAACTACGCGTGAAATGGCAAAGTCTGCAATTCGGGCAGATATGGCATGGCAGATAATAATTGCCAGAACAATAATTCCGACTATTTCCGTGTCGGATGAAGAAATAGCATCAGAAACAGCAGAACTGGAACGCGCCAAAGGA
>CAZHPG010000058.1:596-4865 GCA_964534055.1 uncultured Muribaculaceae bacterium
TATTCGTTTGTTGGATATACCCGAATCATCGGCAAAAAGTTTGACCAAACCAAAAGATTGTGATGATGCGATTCGTATTGCAAAAAATCTGGGCGGCGCACCGCAAAAATTGACAGCCCCGCAATATGAATTAAGTGAAGATATTCGCGCGCGTATGGCTGGTTTGGGCTTGCTGCAATGGTCGTCACGCAAAGATAATTCTGTTATTTTAATTTGTGATAAAAAGAAGATGAAAGATTACTCGGAATTAAGCGAGATTATAAAACGAAACGCATCGTGGAAAAAAGCAATGTTCCAAGGCGATCAACAGCTGAAACAACTGCGTCGCAAGGCAGTCGTCGTAATCATGGACGACAGATATAAAATTTAATGAAAAAAATTCTTTTTGATTTTAATAATGCCCAACTGGAAAAATTCGTAATGGATTTGGGTCAGCCAAAATTTCGTGCGAAACAAATTACCAGCTGGTTGGAACGCGGTGCGCCAAATTTTTCCGTGATGAAAGATTTGCCCGAATCACTGCGTACTGCGCTGGACAAAATCGCAACCACCCTGCCCTGTGAAATTGCGCAAAAGTTGGAATCCACAGACGGGCAAACAACCAAGTTTTTATTAAAATTGCATGATAATGAACTGATAGAATCGGTTTTAATGCGGACCAGTTATGGAAACAGCGTATGCGTTTCATCCCAGGTCGGTTGCGCCATGGGATGTAAGTTTTGTGCCAGCACTTTGTTGGGGTTGAAGCGGAATTTAACAACAAATGAAATGCTGTCCCAGGTTTTGATTGCGCAATGGGAATTGCGCGGGGATACTGGAAATTCGCGTGCAAATGGTGATGCAAATAATAATGATGTTTCACATATCGTTGTTATGGGCACGGGCGAACCTTTACAGAATACAGAAAACCTCAAGGGGTTTCTGGAACGTGCAAATACAGATTTAAATATAGGCTGGCGCCGCATGACGGTTTCTACTTGCGGTATAATTTCTGGCATTGAACAACTGACTGAATGGGGACATCCAATAAACTTGGCTATTTCGCTGCATGCCCCAGTGGAATGCATGCGCAGCGAATTGATGCCAATAAATAAAAAGTATAATTTAACAAAAGTTTTAGACGCTGCATTTAATTTTTCAGAAAAAACAGGTCGTCAATTGATGATAGAATATATTTTGTTGGGTGGCGTAAATGATTCAATCGAAAATGCTAATCAGTTGGTCGAACTTTTGCGTGAAAAAAATTGCATGGTGAATTTAATTCCATGGAATGCAGTAGAAGAACGCGATTTTTCAGCCCCCAGTGGGAACGTGGTTCATAAATTCCAAGATGTTCTGATGAAGAATGGGGTTCATGCACGAATTCGTCGCACGCGCGGCAGCGATATAGGCAGCGCATGCGGCCAATTGCGTATTAAAAACTAAGAATAATCAATCAGTTATCTTTTATTTCACACGAAATGATTTTTTGCCTTGTCCGAATCGGTGGGTTTGGGTATCTTTTGACCCAAGGAAGGTTAAAATGGCAAAAATAATCGCATTTGCAAATCAAAAGGGTGGTGTTGGCAAAACAACGACCGCAATAAACATTGGCGCGTCCTTGGCGGCAATTAAACGGCGCGTTTTGTTGGTGGATTTGGATCCCCAGGGTAATGCGGGCACGGGGCTTGGCTTTGTTCGTGCGTCACATCCGCAAAGTGTTTATGGCGTAATTATGGGCACAGACACGGCGGCAAATAATATACTTTCAACCGCAATTCCAAATATGCATATTTTGCCCAGCAGCCAGCAACTTTCCAGTGCCGAGGTAGAATTGCTGGATATGGATAATCGCGAATACCGTCTGCGCGATGCACTGGCCCCACTGGCCGAGCATTATGATTATATTTTATTGGATTGTCCCCCTGCCCTGGGCTATTTAACATTGAACGCGCTGACCACAGCGGATTCTTTGATTGTGCCACTGCAATGCGAATTCTTTGCGCTGGAAGGTATTCAAAGTTTAATGAGCGCGGTGAACGAAATAAAAAAGAAGTGGAATCCAGCATTGGAAATTTTAGGTATAGTCTTAACTATGTATGATCGCCGCTATGGTTTGACGCGCGCGGTCGAAGAAGATGTTCGTGGAACATTTGGCAGTAAAGTTTTTCAAACGGTTGTGCCGCGCAATGTTCGTGTGTCCGAAGCGCCCAGCCATGGGAAGCCTGCCCTTTTCTATGATTTTAATTCGTCGGGTGCCCAGGCATATTTGCGTTTGGCGACCGAGGTTGTAAATGCCTGTGGTGATAAAGGAGAAACAAATGTCTAAATTTGGTTTGGGACGTGGTTTGGCGGATCTGCAAAAAGAAATGGGTCAAATGCCCGAGATTTCAGTTCTTGCCGGTGGCGAACGTGTCGCTGTCCGACATATTCCGATTGTATCGATTGCGCCGAATCCTGATCAGCCGCGTAAATCTTTTGCCGCTGCCGAGTTGGAAGAGTTGGCAAACTCTATTCGTGAAAAAGGCGTTCTGCAGCCGATTTTGGTGCGCAGCGTAACAGGTCGCAGCAATCAATATGAAATTATCGCGGGTGAGCGTCGCTGGCGCGCCAGCAAGTTGGCAGGCCTGGCCGAAATTCCGGCGTTGATAAAGAATTTGGATGAAAACAGCGCGGCAGAAATAGCGTTGATTGAAAATGTCCAGCGTGCGGATCTGAATGCGATAGAAGAGGCCGCCGCATACGAAAATTTAATGAAAAAGGCCGGTTATTCGCATGAAGATGTTTCACGTTTAATTGGCAAATCGGTCAGCTATTTGCGAAACATATTACGTCTGTCGGCTTTACCAGGATCGGTCAAAGAAATGGTTATAAATGGCCAGTTGTCCGCGACGCATGCCAGAACTTTGGCGGTGGCGGATGATCCGGCCGCATTGGCAAAGAAAATTATTGCAGAAAATCTGTCGGTGAAAAATACCGAAGATTTAGTGAAAAATGCGAAAAGAAGTGAAAAAAGCCGGCTTTTTTCTGGGAAACCGCAAGATATGGCTGAAATCCGGGACATAGAAAAGAAAATACAAAAAAACACCGGCTTTTTTGCAAAAATCCATATAAAAAGAAATGGGGCAGGGCAGTTGGCTCTGCATTTTGCAAATCGCAGTGAAATGGAAAAAATCATAGGAAAATTACAATGAGAGTTGGAATAATTGGTGCAGGCGCATGGGGAACGGCATTGGCGGTAATTGCTGCGCGCGCCGGGAATCAGGTTGTTTTGTGGGCATTTGAAAATGCCAATCAGATAAATCAAACGCATCATAATTCGGCTTTGCCCGGTGTTAATATTTCGTGTGAAATAACCGCCACTGATAAATTTTCCGATTTATCTGATTCGGATATATGGCTGATTGTTACCCCGACAGAGTTTTTTATGGAAACGGTTAAAAAAAGTCGGCCTTTTTGGCAAAAACAGCCCATTATAATCTGTTCCAAGGGGATTGAACCCAAGACCGGAAAATTATTATCGGATGTCGTTGCGGAAAATATAAAAGGATCTGAAAGATTTATTGGCATTTTGGCGGGCCCTCAATTTGCGGGCGAGGCCGCATTCGGCGAACCTACAGGCAGCACAATCGCGGGAAGCCCCCGTACACGTGACTTTGCGCGGCGCGCATTAAACGGATTATATCTGGAAGATTCAAATGATTGTGTTGGTGTGCAGGTTTGCGGCGCCGGTAAAAATGCAATTGCGATTTTAATGGGTTGGTTGGATGGATGTGGTGCTGGCGAAAATGAAAAAGCAATGAAATTAACACTGGCATGGCAGGAAATTATGCGATTCGGCCGGTTTTTTGGCGCAAAGGCCGAAACTTTTAATATGATGTGCGGTATTGGCGATTTGTTTTTAACGGCAACCAGTGAAACCAGTCGAAATTATTCAGCCGGCGAATCGCTGGCGCATGGCAAAAAACCGATTGGAACGGTCGAAGGAATTGCAGCATTAAAATGGGTTATTAAAACCGCGACCGCGAATAAAATTCATATACCGATTTTGCAAGAGTTTTACAAAACCACATTTAATTATTAATTTTTTTCATATCAAGTGATGGATTTTTCGCGGATGTAATTTTGTGATTTCCACGATAAATCCATCGCCGGTTTTTGATGGAAAAAGTCTGTAATCAAATTCGTATTTTTCTTTTGCTGTCGCGATTTCTGCCGCTATTCCCGATCCTTTCAGCAGATATGCCGGCGCGCGAGATAGCGCGATATAATCAAAAATCTTTACCAGTG
>CAZHPG010000059.1:0-4855 GCA_964534055.1 uncultured Muribaculaceae bacterium
AGTTTATATTCACCGGCTGGGGGCTGGTGTTGATTGCTGCGCTTGTCGGGGGATCCATGATTTCAAAGAATTTGCGATGGATGCCTATATCTGGAATCAATATGACCGATGTCATGCGGAATCAATTCAAGATGACAAATCCTTCATTTTCTGGCGTTGATAAAAACGGCAAACCATTTACAATGAATGCAACATGTGCGCGCCAGGAATATGAATCACCTGATTTTATTTTTTTGGATAACATCAGTGCAAAAATGTCCAGGGTTGTGGACGGACAAAATATAACAGATAACATTCGCGCAAACGGCGGAAAATATGATAAAATCAAAAAGAGTATAACACTGACCGGCAAAGTTCGTGTTGATTCCAGCAATGGGGATAAACTCTTAACCGAAGAATTGGTGATAAAGTTATGAAGCAAAGTATTTTAAAGATAGAAAATCTTTCCAAAAACTATGGCAAACGCACAGTGCTGCGCGACATTTCTATGGAAGTTCGCCAAGGCGAATCTGTCGGGCTGTTGGGGCCAAATGGTGCGGGCAAAACAACTGCGTTTTATTGTATCACCGGTCAGATTAAGGCAACCAGCGGACAAATCTTTCTGAACAGCCAAAACATTACCCATCTGCCTTTTTTCCAACGTGCGCGTTTGCATATTGGCTATCTGCCCCAGGAAAACAGCGTATTCCACGGACTGACCGTAGAACAAAATATAATGGCTATTCTGGAAGTTGTTCAGCCAGATCGCGCAAAACGTGAAAAAAAATTAGATGAATTATTGCACGAATTTTCTATTGGTCATCTGCGCCAGTCGCCATCAACGGCTTTGTCAGGCGGCGAACGCAGACGTTTGGAAATCGCACGCGCACTGGCTAATGACCCTAAATTTATTTTGTTGGATGAACCTTTTGCGGGTATTGATCCAATAGCAGTAAATGAAATCCGCACCTTGGTTTCGCAACTGAAGCATCGGGGATTGGGGGTTATCATAACAGATCACAATGTTCGTGAAACATTGGGTGTCACCGATCGGTCGTATGTTCTGCATGATGGGAAAATCTTGATTCACGGAACCACCGATAAAATCATCAAAGACCCGATGGTGCGGCGTGTTTATTTGGGCGAAAACTTCAAAATGTAAAAAAATCCGAAGGAAGAGAAATGTTTAATATTAAAAAAATCCATGCACGACAAATTATGGACAGCCGTGGCAATCCAACTATTGAATGTGATGTTATTCTGTCTGGCGGCGCAATTGGGCGCGCTGCTGTGCCATCTGGTGCATCAACTGGCTCGCACGAGGCATTGGAATTACGGGACGGTGGCGCTGGCTATATGGGCAAAGGCGTATTAAACGCGGTCAAAAATGTAAATGAAATAATCGCCCCCGTGATGATTGGAATGGACGCACGCGAACAAAAAATCATTGATGAAAAAATGATTGAAATTGACGGAACACCAAACAAATCAAAATTGGGCGCGAACGCAATCTTGTCTGTTTCTATGGCAGTCGCACATGCCGCAGCAAAGCAATCCGGTAAATCTTTATATGCATATTTGGGGAATGGCACATTGCTGCCACGTCCAATGATGAACGTAATCAATGGCGGCGCACATGCTGACAATGGATTGGACGCGCAAGAATTTATGATTATTCCACTGGCAAAAAATATAACCCAGGCAATAAAAATCGGCAGCGAGGTTTTTCATAATCTGAAAAATATTCTGAAAAAATCTGGATATTCCACCAATGTCGGGGACGAAGGCGGATTTGCACCAAATATAAAAACCACACGCGGAGCATTGAACACTATTGTTGCCGCGGTAAATGCCGCTGGATACAAACCGGGCGTGGATGTCGCATTTGGAATGGATGTTGCTGCATCCGAGTTTTATAAAGATGAACTTTATAATTTTGAAGACGGACTATTATCATCCGATGAAATGATAGAATTTTATGAAAAATTGGTTGCTGACTATCCAATTATTTCTATTGAAGATGGTCTGGCCGAAGATGATTGGGATGGCTGGCAAGAACTGACCGCGCGTATTGGTAAAAAAATACAATTGGTTGGGGACGATTTGTTTGTAACAAATCCTGTTCGGTTGCAGCGCGGGATTGATAACAAAATCGCAAATGCGATTTTAATCAAATTAAATCAGATCGGCACTTTGACTGAAACATTAAACGCGATTAAAATTGCCGCAGATGCCGGCTATGGCGTTGTAATTTCACACCGCAGCGGCGAAACCGAGGATACAACTATTGCAGACTTGGCAGTTGCCACAAATGCCGGACAAATTAAAACTGGCAGCATGTCACGCACAGACCGCATGGCAAAATACAACCAATTGTTGCGCATCGAAGAAGAATTGGCAAACACAGCAAAATACGGATTTTGATAACATTAAAATATATCTTTGCTGGTATTTTAGTTGTGGCGATACTGATGGCGCCCTGTTGGTTTGCGCGACAAACAAAAAAAGACAAATTAGACCAAGGCATTGTGCGCTGCGCCAGCTGGCTGTTTGGCTGGACTGGGGTTGGATGGGTTTTCGCGCTTTGGTGGGCCGTAAAGAAATAGGAAAGTTCTGGTATTTAAGTTTAATGTTGATTTTCTATAAAAAATGTAGTCAAATCAATCTATACTAAAAAAAGGAAAACGCAATGGCAGGTAGCATAAACAAAGTAGTCTTGCTGGGTAATATTGGCAATGAACCCCAGGTTCGCACAACAACGGGCGGGCAAAAAATCGTGAGTTTTTCATTGGCCACATCCGAGCGTTGGAAAGACCGCCAAACCGGCGAACAGAAAGAACAAACCGAATGGCATCGCGTTGTTATCTTTAACCCTAACTTGGCAGAAGTTGCTGAACGTATGCTGCAAAAAGGCACAAAACTTTATATCGAAGGTCAGCTGAAAACCCGCAAATGGCAAAATCCGCAAGGACAAGATGTTTTCACAACCGAAGTTGTATTGAACCAATTTTCTGGCCAATTAATAATCTTGGGTGGCGCAAAATCAGTAGAAGGCGGCGGGGAATACAACGCTTCGTCCCAACACTCGGCACCAGCACCACGCGAAGAAATCAATGTCACGCAAATCGGGGACGACATTCCGTTTTAAAATGTAGAATGTAAATAAAAAAACGCGGCGTTTGCCGCGTTTTTTATTTTGAAATATTTTTATTCCGAATCTTCTATAATATCGCCATCATCGAATTCCGAAGCATTCAAATCTATCTCTTTCGGCACGCCGATAATTTCTTCGATTTTTTCTGACGCCTCGTCCAAATTTAATTTATGCAATACAGAATATTCCTGGGCCATTCTTTCCAATGCGCGCAGGTAAAGACCGCGAGCCGAAAATGTCATCGGATCTGTCGATGCGCGACGTTGCAAATCACGCACAACCTCGGCCACTTTCATAACATCACCGGAATTTATATTTTCTTCATATACTGCGGCACGCCGCGCCCAAATCATTCGCTTTACACCGGCCCTGCCCTTGGCGCTTTCAATCGCCTCGTTCATTCTTTTCTGTGTAACCAGCGGACGCAATCCCGAAATTTCTGCGCGATCCAACGGCACGCGCAATGTCATCTTGCTTCGTTCGAAATCAATCACCAACAGCGATATTTTTTGCCCACCGATTGATTGTTCTTCGACGCGTACAACCTTGCCGACGCCTTGGGTCGGATAAACAACGAATTGTCCGCTTTTGAAATCTAATTTTTTTGCTGCCATCAGCCGTGCCCTTTGTGTTGGCATTCTCTCATACCAGGTATTGTATCATAAAAAAATAGGAATTTCAAATGCCCAGGCGCATAAAACACTATAAAAGACAAACCCGTCCAAAATTATATCTTTTTAAGAGTAGTCCCACGACGAGAAGAACCTGGGTTGCTTTTGCCTTTTTGGCCAACACTTGTTGATTTTCCCGTCTTTTGGCTGGAACATGCCCATTTGCCATTTACCAAGACTGGAATTTGGCCGCTTGCGCAACCTGTGTTGACGGCCGCACCCGCGCCCCATGTAAAGCAATCACCGTTCTGGACGGATGTGAATTTCGAACTGTCCTCGCCCCGTTTGGTATATGCGCCATAGTCTGGATTCCAAACGCCCAGAACATCGCCAGCGCACCATTTTCGGTCACCAAAGCATTCAATGGATGTGCCATCAGATGCCTCTAAAACAACTGGATTTGCAGTTGCAACATAACCACTGGCGGCGGTATTCCCACTGCCCATTGATCTGCCGTTTTCCAAATCGCGGCACCATAATTTTTCACACTTTACGGATGTGACCCCTTCCAGTTTTCCATTGTCCGACATTATCCATCCCGGGCCACAATCTACAAAAGCATCTTCTGCGCGCACCGGCGCACAAAATAGAGTTGATAAAATCAGAAATAATGCGAAAAAATTAAATTTCATGCCCAATTTTCTCCCTGATGAATCAATTGTAGAAAAAAATCATATTACAATGCAAGAACAAATGTAATTTCAGACTATTGTCCCAATCCGGCCGGTTTGAACCTGCCGACATTATTAAACAGTTCTTCCAGTGCATTCAGTTCTATGGCGGCGGGGATTGCAGTTTCGCCATCTGCTATCTTTACATCCGGCAAGTCCGCATCACGTAAAATCTTGGTCTTTACAACCGCGCCATCATTAATCAGTGCCAATAAAACAATTTTATTATCATAGGTCAAAGGAAATGGCCCATGGTAATTTTCATCTGCGCCATAGTAAATCCAAACAGTATCCCCATTTATAGTCTTTGATTGGGGGTTGCCAAATTTTTCTTGCAGCTCTGCGGTAGTTTTTATCCCTGACACCTGGGCATCCAAATC
>CAZHPG010000060.1:0-4689 GCA_964534055.1 uncultured Muribaculaceae bacterium
CCCGATGTCCGACAATTTTTTTCTATACGCTTGAACGTTTGCGGACAATGGTTCGCCCGTCTCGGCATAATAGCGTGAAAGATTATAATATTTCCCATAATTCATAATTTACCTTTTTCAAACTAACATAGTATACCATATCTATTTGTCAAGTGCACTGCCATAAATTTATCCCAATAACTTAACCGACCAAAGTTTGCTTTCTTTTGTATCTGAACGGCTGGTCAAAATAACCGGTGGCAGATTTTCATTACCAACAATAAAGCCCGCCGTCATAAATCCCGCAAAAATCGTCAGGCTTTTATATAACGAATTTGCCTGGTCAATATTGTCGCATATCAAAATGTCCGGACGTAATGCGCCATCTATCTTTTTTGCCCGTGCAGAATCAGAAAAGCACACATCCAGCGCATTATGTGTGGTTCGCACATCCGCAAAGTTTTCCGACACAAATTCTTCCAAAGCTTCCGCATCTAATGACGATTTTATTTTCTTGTCTATTTTGGACGAAGGCGTTAAAAAATTAACAACTGGCGATGATGCCAATTTCAAGCGGCGCGCCAGCATGATTGCGTTGCGCGTGATTCCCTGTTTATCCTGTAAGGTCGGGGCAATATTCAGTGCAGAATCGGTTATTATGAACGGTGCAATATCATCGCGCCGGAATACCCCGCAATGGGAAATAAATCCGCCACCAACGCTTTTATTTATTTCCAGCACGCGACGCATAAAATCGCTGGTTTCAATCAAACCCTTCATAATTATGCAATCTGTGAAATCTTCGCGCGCGCGAAACTGATCCAGTGTCAGATTTTCAACCGATGTTATACCAAAACCCGCAACATCTGATTGATTGATATGAATGTCGCCGTCACCAATTATAAGAAGTTTTTTCATTTTTTATGCTCCAAAATACAGGGGCGGAAAGAATTCCGCCCCCATTAACAAAAATCGCAAGTTGTTATTTCAACGCTTCTTGGATTTGACTTGCTGGGACCGCACCTGGGAAGGCTTGATCGCCAACAATCAAAAACGGTGTTCCGTTGATTCCGAACTTTTGCGCCAGTTCACCAACTTGGGCCAGTTCGCCGGATACTACATCGCTTTTCATGTCTTTTTCAATACGCGCTGTATCGCAATTTGCTTTTTTAGCAGCGTCCAGAACGTTTTTCAAGATTACTTTTTCCAACACATCTGGGGATTTGCCTTTCAGATCGCTGGGCCAATAATTCTTTTCCATCAAAGCGTTGTTTAATGCCGTAACATTGCAGCCCTGCATTTGTGCCGCAATCATTGCGCGCGCTGGTGCATCAGACAATACGCCATGGATTGAAAAATTCTTTACAACAACACGAACATCCTTGTTATCTTTCAGAACTTTTTGCAATTCACCATCTACACGGCGGCAATATGGGCAAGAATAATCTGTAAAGACAAAGATTGTTTTCTTTGCGGACGCATTACCCAAAATTGGTGCATTCTTGGTCATTTCATCGCCATGCTTTTTAACATAGCTTCTGATTTCCGAGCCACTATTTTTTTGCTCTTTTGCCTGCATACCACTTACCATTTCACGCAGAATGCCTGGATTGGTTTTTGTCAGATAGTATGGGGTCCAAAGACGCGACACACCGACAATCAGCAATGCAATAGCAAGCAGTTTGATCGATTTGTTTGCAATCATTTGTGACATAGTTCTTTGTTTTTTAGGGTCATGTTTAATCAACATAGGACCAAACATGTAAAGCGCGATGGCAACAACCAACGCGAGGATTGTCCAAGTCATTTTTTCTCCTTTTTATGACAAGCCAAAGGATAGCAACTTATACAGAACAAATGCAAGGAGTTTTTTAAGCGGCTTTTTTAATACCAACCTTGGTTTCGCGCAGCATTTTACGCAACGAATCTATAGGCACCAAAGTTCCATCCCGTCTTTGCGCAGACCAATAATCCCAACCATTAAAACTGACCGCGTGTTGTAGTTTGGCCGCCATAACATGGATTGAGCCTTTGCCATGCAAAGCATGCGTTAACTGCGCATCTTTGGTAATCATCACCCTGTCCCCACGCGCACCGACCAAGGTTTGTCCCGGATACAACATACCGGCATCTATTAACTCCTTGAACGCAACCTTGATTTCTTCACGTTTTGCGGATACTTCTATTTCCGATAAATCTATTGGTTTTACAGCCGCAATTCTATCCCGTGCCGCTGCGATATAATCAACGTCTTGCTCTATTCCTATCCAATTACGGCCCAATTCTTTGGCGACCGCGCCGGTCGTGCCACTGCCAAAAAATGGATCCAGAATTGTGTCCCCTGCCCGCGTGCTGGCCAAAATTACCCTGCGCAGCAAATCTGCCGGCTTTTGGGTAGTATGCAGGCTTTTCCCGTCATTATCTTTTAATCTTTCGCCGCCCAAGCAAATATCCATTTCCCAATCACTGCGCATTTGCTTGCCGCCATTAAACTTTTTCATTGTATCGTAATTGAATGTGTATTTGCCCGTCTTGCGCGGGGTCGCCCAAATCAAGGTTTCATGAGCGTTCGTAAATCTGGTTCCGCGAAAATTCGGCATAGGATTCGTTTTCACCCAGACGACATCATTCAATACCCAAAATCCTAAATCCTGTAAGGCCGCGCCAACGCGAAAAATATTATGATAACTGCCAATAACCCACAGCGCACCATCGGGTTTCAGAACTCTTTGAACCTGGGCCAGCCACTGCCGTGTAAATTTGTCGTATTCTGCCATAGATTCGAAAGAATCCCAATCATCGCGAACCGCACGAGCGGCCGTCTGGTCTTCGGGCCGATAAAGGGTCTTGCACCCCAACTGCAAGTTATACGGAGGGTCGGCGAAAACCGCATCAATACTGGCGTCCGGAAATTCTTTCATCCGGGCAATACAGTCGCCTTGCAAAATCTGATTTTGCCATTCTCTCATACTGCATTTTACCATAAAAATGCATTATCAGTTAGCCATACCAGCCTATATTTATAAAATAATTCGCTTGATTTTTTTGTTTTTTTCAATTTTACTTAAAAACAATGAAAACCGTTGTATCTATTACATCTTATCCGCCGCGTATCAATATTGTCCCCCAGACTATTCAATCAGTGCTGGGTCAAAAGCCTGCCCCGGATTTGGTGGTTCTTTATTTGTCGGAAGATCAATTCCCCGATAAAAAAATTCCTGCGGAATTGACCGCCATGGTCAAAGCAAACAAATCTTTTCAGATTCGCTGGACAAAAAAAGACACGCGTTCTTATAAAAAACTGATACCCGCGTTGCATGATTTTCCAGACGACCTTATTGTTGTTGTCGATGATGATGTGATGTATCCAGATGGATGGTTCGCGCGTTTAATTGCCGCCCACAAAAAATATCCAAATGCCGTCATCGGTAATTATGTTTATCGTATAGATTTAAACAGGCCGTATAAAAGATGGCGTAAATTACAAAATAAACTTTGGCGGCAATGGTTTTTTGGACGTCCCAGCTTTAAAAATAATGCAACCGGTGTTGGCGGGGTTCTGTATCCGCCGCATTCTTTACACCCGGATGTATTTCGCGAAGATTTGTTCACGTCCCTTGCGCCAACAAATGACGATATCTGGTTTTGGGCGATGTCCGTATTAAACGGAACAAAAATTGCAATCGTTCCAAACCCGATAAGAGATCTGCCATTAATTGCTAATTCGCAAACAATCAGTCTGTGGAGTGAAAATAAATCCGATAATAAAAACGATGAATCTTTAAAAGCGATTCTTGCCCATTATCCAAAATTAAAAAAGTTAATCTAGGGGACCCCCAAGGAAAATATTTATGAAGATTCTTGTCGTTTTACATATTTTTTATCAGGAACAAGCTGATTATTTTGCGGCCCAGTTTGAAAACCTGGATAATATGAATTGTGATTTCGTAATAACTACATCTGATAAAAGTTTAGACTTACAACAAAAATTCGCCCGATTTAATCCAAAAATATTTATCATTTCTAATAATGGACTGGACGTTGGACCATTTTTTTATGTGCTGGAAAATATTGATTTTTCAAAATATGATTTTGTAGTAAAATTGCATGCAAAGCGGACTAATCTTCGTGGTTATAAAAAGAATCAAATTGGATGGTGTGCGCCGGGCACATGGTGGCGGGATCTTTTGGTTGAATCATTGATAGGCAGTCCAAAAATAATTAAAGATAATTTGAAAAAATTTGCAGATAATCCGGACGTCAATATGTTGGGCGCCCCTTATTTTATAATTAAAGTTGACCCAACTGAAAAAAATCTGGCAAAACATTTAAAAATATCAAAGGATTTAAAACTTTGTCCGCAATTAGAATTGGGAAACATGTATGTCGAAGGAACGATGTTTATGGCGCGGGCAAAAATATTTCCACCATTGCTGTCAAAAATTCATTTTTCAGATTTCAAAAAATCTGATGTTTATGATAAACATGCGGATGAAATGCCATATTTTATGGAACGTTATTTTGGAACAATCGGGGCAAAGATAATGCCCGGCGCATCAAATATGAAATTTGAAAAAATGTCAAAGTTTTTCAGAATCCGCAGACTTTTCTTCCAAAGTTTTCAAACTAATTCCGGAAAACACATTGTTCGTGTTTGTGGTATTCCAGTTTGGTGGAAAAAAATTAAAATATAAAAATATTATTTTTCAA
>CAZHPG010000061.1:0-562 GCA_964534055.1 uncultured Muribaculaceae bacterium
ATTTGCCCAAAATAATCGCGCTGATTTGCGATGGGGCATATTTTTTACCTTCGATTTCAACCCACGCGTCCCCCGTATTGTCGCCAGCGACAATTTTATATGAAATGTGCTTTTGGATTTCTTTGACCGCAGGCGAATCAAAGCGCAAACCCATCAAACGCTTTATTTCATAAACTGTATTTGTTGGATTGGTAACCGCCTGGTTTTTTGCAGTAATACCGACCAACTGTTCGCCATTTGATGCAAATGCGACAATTGATGGTGTTGTCCGCTGACCTTCGGAATTTTCAATAATTTTTGGGTCTGCGCCCTCCATAAAGGCCATGGCGCTGTTGGTTGTACCCAAATCGATTCCCAATACTTTTGACATTGTTTTATACTCCTTGATGTTTTCTGATTTACTCCTTGGGATATAGTTAAAAAAATCCCCCCGTCAAGGGGGGAATATGGGAAAAAATGCTTTTATTATTTTTTCATCTCGCCAACGTATGCGCCCTGGGAAATTGCAGCAGAAAGCAATGGGCTGTCCAGCGGGACAAATGAATTAGAAACGCTTAAATCT
>CAZHPG010000061.1:572-4685 GCA_964534055.1 uncultured Muribaculaceae bacterium
AAATCTGGAATTTTTGGATCCGGGGACACTTCGCCAGATGCGAACATTTGCGCCAATGGAACACTTTTGACCACGCCATCGGTTAATGCCATCATTACATAAGTTTCATTATTTTCTATGGAATTCAATGCAACATCTGCAAATCGCGATGCCAAAATTCTGTCCGCGGCGGTTGTATCACCAACGCGTTGAATATGTTCTGGGAAAGCCGTCCGAACCGCAAAACCATTCTTGGACAATTCCCGCGCAACCATATCGGCGGCTTCGCCGGAATGTCCACGCATCTTGACCCCTTCGGCAACGATAATTATTCCATAATCACGCGGGGATTTTTTTAAATGCTTTACCAATGCATCAGATGAAAATTTGATTTCTGGAATCAGAATCGCCGATGCCCCAACTGCAACACCTGCATGCAACGCCAAATGTCCAGTATCGCGACCCATTGACTGAACAACAAACCAGCGATGGTGCGAACGCGCCGTTTGCATCAATTGGTCACTAAATTCTGTTAAACCCTGGACCGCGGTATCAAATCCGATTGTTTTTTCGGTCAATGGAATATCCATATCTATGGTTTTCGGAATACAAACTATCTGGACACTTGAATAAACATGACGATTATTGTCTGCCAAACTTAGACTGCCATTTCCACCAATCAAGACCAAGGCATCTAAATCCAATTTTTCTATGGATTTTTTAATTTTGCTTTGAAATTCTTTTAACTTTCCGGCGCGCGCCGCGGTATTAAAGTTTTCAGCTGTGGCGTTGCCATTTTTAATAAAACTGCCCGACATTCGGATATATTCAATTGGGGGTAAATTATCATCAAATTGAATTACCGCAGGTGGGGTTTCTATTAATCCGTCCGTCCCATCCAATATGCCAAACATTTTATATCCACGACGAATTCCGCCAGCAACCAACCGCATAATAGTAGCGTTCAATCCGCTGCAATCGCCGCCTGTTGTCATAATTCCTATTTTTTTCATACCACTTCCTTTATTATCCTGCATTCTATCACAATTTGGATTGACAATAAAATTTATTTTGACTAGAATTACGGGCGAGGGCGAGAGGATACAAAGGAATTATAACCTGTAAAAAAAGGGCTCGCCTATGTGGTTTAATAAAAAAAAACAAATCCTCGAACTTAGCAATACTAAAAAGTCCACCAATAAGATGATTGATGCCGCAGTCAGCCGCCAAAACAGCTGGATGGCCAGACGCAGTGCTATTGCATCACAAATTCTGCACAAACTGAATATTTTCGCAAAAACAAAAACTGGCACGCCAGCAAAACCAAAAAAAAGAATTCCCCGCAAAGTGCAATCTGGAACTCGTCATTGGTTGTTGGCTTATTGGTTTCCAATTCTGTGCGCCGCGGCCGTTATTTTAATGGTGATTTATGTTATTGTTGCGCCACGTTGCTTTGTCACACCGGAGGATGTCCCAGAACCAACTATTCAACCTGTTCAAACAACCGAAACCCAACCGGCTGTGTCGGAATCCCCAACCTTTGACATGGTGCGGATTGATAAAGGCGGAAAAATCATCGTCGCTGGACGCTGGCTGCCAAATCACGGCGTATCCATAAAAATCGATGGCAAAATTGTCGCAACCGAACAAACAAATGATCGCGGCGAATTCGTATATTCCCCGGTCAAGACTTTCCCGACTGGGAATTATGCAATCCGTCTTTCTGGCGTGGATGCAGATATGGATTCGGACGAAGATGTATTCGTGTATGTTTCCCCACGCGGAACTGATTCCATGTCATTGTTGATGGCAAAAGATGGATCCAAATTCCTGCAAAAGCCCAGCCTGCAAAGCGGCGATTTGAATATCAGCAAAATCGATTATTTGGAAAATGGTCGGATAGTAGTGCAAGGCAACGCAATCCCACGCACCAGGGTTACAATGACCTTGGATGGCAAGCCTGTTGGAATGGCGCATGTTTCCGATCATAATAATTTTGGTATCGGTGCAAATGTCGGGGCATTACAGCCAGGGCGCGAATACGTTCTTCGGATACGTATGCATGACGGCAATGGGCGTGCAGCCGCCGCAATTCGCCATAAATTTACAATGCCACAAATGCAGCCCGGAAATGACACATGGTATATGGTGCGTCGCGATGACAGCCTTTGGATTATCGCGCGGAACTTTTTGGGACGCGGGGTTCGATACACAATGATTGCCAGTGAAAACAAAATCGAAAACCCAAATTTAATTTTTCCAAAACAAAAATTAAAAATACCGATGGCCAATGGGCAACGATAAAAGAAAAAATGCAATTAGCCGACACTTTGGCACGCCTGTGCCAAAGGATGATCTTGCGGTATTCAAAGAAAATATTCTGGAATTAAAAACTTTGGCCAATACATTACAATTAGATAATAAACTGGCTTTTTTAATAAAAATTTCAAATATTGAACATTGGTTAAAACTAAATCATGCAAATAAAAAGCTGATGCGTTCTGCAAAAAATAGAATCCAAACACTTAAATCAAAAATAGAAAATTCAATATAGTTTTTATTTATTAATAAAAAACATTTTCAACCATTTGAAAAAACTGCGGCGAAATCCCAAAAAGAATTTATTTTTAACCGCGAATTCAACCGCGCGGCCCCAAACAACTTCTTTGTTTTGTTTGCGTGCCAGCGAACGGGCAGGGTCACGCATCGCGCCCATTGGTGCGCGCCGATACCAATAAAACGCCCCTGGTATTGTCGCAATAGCGCGCGCATAAAAAACCGCCGGTATTGTAAACATAACATCTTGGCTGGTTACGCGGCCGATTTCAAACCGCAAATTATTCTTTAATAAAAAATCACGGCGAAAAACAAAACGCCAAACGGCTGGACGACGCGCCACTTTGCTGATACTTATTTTTGATTGTTTCCCGCGATAAATTTTGACTTTATTAAATTTTTCAACTGGCTTATCACCATATTTTTCATCAATCACGCCGATAACTGCGATATCTGCATCATAAATTCCCGCCAAAACTTTTTCATAAAAATCAGAATTCGCAAGTTTATCATCGGCATCAATAAAGTGCAAAAACTGACCAGTTGCCGCATCCAATCCCGCATTTCGCGCAACCGAAACGCCCATATTTTTTTGCGCTATAACTTTTGCGCCATGCGTTTTGGCAATTTCGGCACTTTTATCCGTGCTGCCATCATCAACTACGATAACTTCTAGATTTTTATGGGTTTGTGAAAATACAGAATCCAGGCATTGACCGATATATTGTTCGGCATTATGCATCGGAATTATCACAGAAATTTTGGCGTCTTTTTTCATCTTTAAATCGGCAAAATTATCCGAACCCGCAGACCGCCCAGGGGAGAGTCCTCTAAAAGCAGCTGTCCGCCGTGGTTTTCAATCGCCGTTTGGGCAATAGACAGTCCCAATCCAGTTCCACCGGTTTCTTTGCCACGCGCCGCATCCAACCGCACAAAAGGCCGCAAAGCGTCCGCGCGTTTATCTTTTGGAATTCCGACACCATCATCATCTATGGTTATTTCTACAAAATCGATTTCGTCACGTTCCGCAATGGCTATTTGTTTATTGGCATGCCGTGCAGCATTTTCAATAACATTCTGAAATGCACTGGCCAACGCAGTTGGACGGGCATAAAAACTGGTCGCGGAATCTGGGAAATTTGTATTCAATTTCTTTTTACCAATTGCATCACGCGCAATACGTGTCAGCATGGGCGGCAAAGAAACTTCTTGTTCAATTTCTGGGATTTCACCGCGTGCAAATGCCAAATATCCACTGACCATTTCAGCCATTCGGTCAATATCGCGCAACAAAACATCTTTTTCTGCACTTTCTGTTTCAACCGCCAAACGCATACGCGCCAGTGGCGCCTTGAGATCGTGACTGACCGCATTTAACATGTCCGTGCGGGTCCGATTATATCTGTTCAGACGCTCTTTCATTAAAATCAATGCATGGCTGGCTTCGCGGATTTCGCGGCTTCCCATTGGTCTGAAAGTCGGATCATCCAATCCACGTCCAAACTTGTTCGCAGCGCGCGCAATTCTGTGAATCGAACGGGTATGCAGAATGATAAAAGGTGCAACCAAAATTCCGAC
>CAZHPG010000062.1:0-4619 GCA_964534055.1 uncultured Muribaculaceae bacterium
GAAAGACTCCGCATTGGATTAGGCAGCAAGGGAGTTATTGATATGAAAAGATTATTTGCAAAAAATAATACAAATACGAAATAAGTTATCTGTTTTATTAAAAATCCGCCCATTGGGCGGATTTTTTAACCCATAATTGCTGTAAATGTTGCCTCGGAAACTTTTTTTCCATCAACCATCGCTATACCGTGAAACTTATACATGTTCATTTTCTTTGCTATGACCTTGACATGCAATTCCAGTGTATCGCCGGGTTTTACCATATTGGAAAACTTGATTTTTTCCATGGTTGTAAAATAACCCAGGGTATCATTACCGGTCGCGCCCATTTGCTTGAACACTATAAAGCACCCGGTTTGGGCCAGGGCCTCGATCTGTAAAACACCGGGCATTATTGGATTGCCGGGAAAATGTCCAGCGCACCAAAACTCGTCTGCACGAACATGTTTTATTCCAACACCACTGTTTTCTGTAAATTCACGAACTTCATCCACCAGCCGCATATCGCCGCGGTGCGGAATCACGGCTTCTACGCCTTTTGTATCTATCATCGCTTTGCTCCAAAGTTAAAAATGAAAGTTAAAAGTGAAAATTTTACTTTTTAATTTGTTTTTTCACCCATGCATGAGCGCGCATAAATTCCATTCCCGGAACTGCGGGATATCCCATATGACGCTCGCCCGCTGGAATATCGCGAAAAACACCACTTTGCGCGCCTATTTCAGCATCATCGCCAATTTTAACACTATTGGCAATTCCAACATGCCCGCCGATCATTGCCCTGTCGCCAATCATAACGCCACCGGCCAAACCAACGCCACCGGCCAAAAAGCACTCTTTACCAATAACTACACCATGTGCAATCTGGACCAAATTATCAATCTTGGTTCCGTCCCCAATTGTTGTATCCGCCATCATTCCGCGGTCTATGCAGGAATTTGCACCAACAGAAACGCGATCGCCGATAACTACGCGGCCAACATGAGTAATAAAAACGTTTTTACCATTCTGACGCGTATATCCAAACCCGTCCTTGCCAATTACCGCGCCGGCATGAATCACACAGTCCGCGCCCAATGTCGCGTTTTCAATATGCACGCCACTGTGGACTGTGGTATTTGCGCCCAGTATAACGCCGCGCCCAATAAACGCACCGGGATATATTTTTACCCCTGGCTCTATAACCGCGCCTTTTTCAATAGTTGCAAACTGACCAACATAGACGCTGCGGCGTTTGCGAAAAAACACCCCATGTTCTATATTCGCGGCCCAGTGAATGCCAACCCGTGGCTTTTCTTTGTAAATTTCGCCAATGATTTTTATTATGTTTGCGCGCGGGCTGGAGGTAATCAGCAAATCCACGCCCTTTGGCGCAAATTTTACATTTTCAGGCTGAACCAACAGCACCGAAGCCTTGGCATTTTTTAATGTTTCAATTGGCAGAATCTTGAACGCTTCGGAATTTCGCTCGGTCGAATAGAATGCCAAGTCGCCAGACTTTGCGTCCGCAATCGGCGCAACACCATTGACCGGAGTATTCGCATTTCCGCGTAATTCCAATCCGAATTTTTTCGCAAGCTCGCCTGCGGTTACCTTTGCGGCGCGTGGGCCGAACAAAAATTGTGTTAGTTTTTTCATGTTATGAATAATAGCACACGGAAATTGTCAGTGCAAGTGTAAGTGATTATTGTCTTTTTTATTTGCAGCGCGCCAAAATTTCTTTGACCGTGCGCACATCATCGCTGATGGATACCTGAATCCGGCGATTCAGCCCGTCTTGGTAAGTATAATTATATTCATCGTCTGGGAAATCATCAAACGGCGCCAGCAACGCATCAAAATAATCCAGCCGCTGACACAGGCACGTATCGCGAACACCCATTACTGCCTTGGCGGTGGCTGTTCCAGAATACTTGTCATCGAAATACTGATCCGACATCATCAGGCATCTATCGCCAAATCCGTAAAAGTTCGCATCATCAACCATGAATTTATAAATCAGACCCTGGGATGCGCCAGCGTTTTTCAACTTATTCTCCATCCCGGTGGTGCAGCAAGATCTGGCTGCCCGCATCAATGATTCGTATCTGTTTACCAATGCGTTCTGATAACCATCAATTTTTTTAATGTGCCGCGCTGGCAACGGAATTGTTTCCATCATTGTTGGCTTGCGCTTCCAAATTAGGCATTCGCGCATTGTATAAAAAGGACAACCAAAATACGAAATTTCCAATATTGAATTTTTCCCGAACAACTCTGATTTTTTTGCCTGGGAATTTGAATTCAAAAGTAATTTTTCTACTTCCGGCATAGATGTTGGTTTATGATTGACGGAAACATCCTCATAAATCTTGAAATCTGGCGCATCGGACGCATGCACAGGCGCCACAAATAACAATGAACAATGAATAATAAATAACGGGGCAAAAATTTTTTTCATAGGGGAATTATAACATAAAAAAAGGCAAAAGTATAAAGGCAAAATCAACAATATTAAACCGCCTTTATTTTTTATAAAAAAAATCGCCGCAACTGCGGCGATTTTATTCAGAACTATCTTAGAACCCTTTGGGAGTTTCCATTTTAACGCTGGGAACTCTTTTATCCAAAGCTATTACTATATCATCCGTGATGTCCAGATTCTTGATGTTTCCGCCTGTACGGGCCAGACGTCCATCAATAACCAATGACAGATTCTTTTTCGCAATAACGGCATCAATTATTGGATCCAAATGTTCGCTTTGAACTGTTGCCAAAGCCTTTTGGAACGAAGCGTCAATAGCCTGTGCACGAGTGGTCAAATCCTGCTGCAATTTCGAGATTTTCTGTTGATATTCAGAAACACGTTTTTGCAAAGCTTCGCGGGAAAGAACATCTTGTGATTTTTCTATGTCGGCTTTTTCATTTTCCAATTCTTTTTGGCGATTGGATAATTCATCGCGCAACTTGTTATCATACGATTCGCGTTGTTTATGCAAATCTGCCAAGGCCTTTGCCTGGGTCTGAATCGCATCCATGCGCACAACCGCGATACGCAGATCGCTGCCGCTTACTGCTTCGGTTGAAACATGTTCGATTGCTTCTTCAATCGAGATTGGCGCAGTAAAATACCGAACACCAAAAAATCCCAATGCGGCCACGATAACAACCGCGCCGGCAATAAGACCCAATTTTTTATAACTTTTCGCTTCTTTTGGGAGCGGTTTTTGATTTTTCATTTTCCTTCCTTTTTGTTTTCTTTGCTGATTGTAATCTATAAAAAATAAATTTCAATCACAAAATTTGTTATCTTGCTGGCGACAGTCTGATTTCAACGCGCCGATTCATTCGTCGGCCTGTATCATCCTGGGCCGCAATAGGACGCGCAGCGCCACGACCAACCACAAACATACGCGCTGGGTTTATATCATGGGTTGCCATGAAAATTCCAACCCGTTGTGCCATATCCAACGAAAGTGCAGATGCCGCATTCTTGTCCATCGTTGCATCTGTATAGCCCGATATTTCCATAAATGTCGCGTCATATTTTTTCAATATTTTTGAAACGATTTTTAATGTATCTTCACCATCATCTGAAATTTCCGGCGCGTCCAAATACATAAACGAATCGCGCGTCAGCAACAAAACCACATCCGTGCCCACGCGTTGAACCTGGATTCCAGGCTTTAATAAAGAATCATACAAATCATATTCCAGCGCAGACATATATTTCAGCAATGCAGGGCTGATATCTGTTGGTGTTGGTTCTTTACCATATTGATTTATATTTTCTGGTCCGGCGTTTATTATTTTTCCCCCGCCACCAATGAAAACGGGCCGCTTTGCAACTTTCATGGTATCTGTCATTTCAGAAAAAGTTGCGCCGCGTAAAATAACTGGCCATTCTGTGCGCGGCGGAGTTTGATACGCAACACAACCAAATAGCATAAGGCACAGGGCACAAGGCATAGATAAATGCTTTACATTTTGTTTAGAGAAAAATTTAATTATTTCTTTCATCTATTACCTATGCCCTAATAATTATTTTATCCAAATTGCGACTTCGTTTTTATCCATTTTCCGACAATATGTTGCGGGGGATTCAAAAAATCCATTCACGCTGACCCGATCCACCCAATCAAAATTCTGCGTCGCAAGCCACGAGCAATTATTAAAATTTAATTCTGCAAAAACCATTGAAAATTCTTTGGCACCGGGGTTGGCGAAAACAGAAAATAACGCGCCCGCCAAAGGCGACTTTTCACTTCGCATTGCGCCGGCCTTGACCAAATAATCTGCGGATATGCCAGTATAATCTGGACGCGCAGCATACAGCAACTTTGTATTATCGGCGATTGTTTTCATATCTTGGGTTGCAATCATGCGAATCTGACGGGTGCGAACAACTTTATACATGGCAATTGCGCCGGCGGTCATTATGCCCGCAATAGCCAGAACCCCAAGCATTTCAACAAGGCTGCGTCCACTTTGCTCTCTCATTTTTATCTCCTTACTTTACCGAAATAATTTCGGCACCGGCGAATAAATCCAGCGCATTTGCAACCGCGGGATCAGATTCGATTTCTGCGCGCTGCGCCTCGGTCGGGGTTTGCATAGGCTGGCATTTCTGCTGTGGCTCT
>CAZHPG010000063.1:0-4592 GCA_964534055.1 uncultured Muribaculaceae bacterium
GGCGCGGCAGCGTTGAAACCGCTCATGGAACTTTCCAAACTCCGGCTTTTATGGCGGTTGGAACGGCCGCCACGGTCAAGGCGCTGACCATGGATATGGTGCGCGATACTGGAACCGAAGTAATTTTGGGAAACACTTATCATTTGATGTTGCGTCCGGGTGGCGACTTGGTTGAACAAATGGGCGGGTTGCATAAATTTTCGGGCTGGCACGGACCAATCTTGACCGACAGCGGCGGATTCCAGGTAATGTCCCTGTCGGGTTTAACAAAAATGTCCGAAGAAGGTGTGCAATTTACATCACACATTGACGGCGGCATAAAACACTTTTTAACACCTGAAAAATCCGTTCAGATCCAGCATCAATTGGATTCCAATATCACAATGGTTTTGGACGAGTGTCTGCATCTGCCCGCGCCGCGCGAACGCGTAGAAAAAAATGTAGAAATGGTTACCCGTTGGGCCGCGCGTTCGCGGGCCGCATTTATTGATCGTCCGGGATACGGAATTTTTGGAATAGTGCAGGGCGCAGATTTTATTGACCTGCGCGAACGCTCCGCCAAACAGTTAACAGATATTGGATTTGATGGTTATGCGGTTGGTGGATTGGCGGTTGGTGAGCCTCAATCAGTAATGTTTGAAATGCTGGAAAAAACGACCCAATTGCTGCCAAATGATAAGCCACGATACCTGATGGGTGTTGGAACGCCTTTGGACATTCTGGGCGCGGTAGAACGCGGAATTGACATGTTTGATTGTGTTATGCCGACCCGCGCGGGTCGCACCGCCCAGGCATTCACCGCAAACGGTACGATAAACCTGCGCAATGCAAAGTTCCGTGATGACACAACGATTCTGGGTGATACGGGATTAACGCTGGCGTATATTCATCACCTTACAAAGGCGAACGAGATTTTGGGTGCGATGTTGCTGACCCAGCATAATCTGAAATTTTACCAAGATTTAATGCGCGATATTCGCCTTGCAATTGAAAATGGAAATTTTGTAGAATTTAAGCAAAGGTTTATAGAAACTTACATGGGGGGATAAAATGCCAAAAAAATCAAAAGAAGTAGAAGTTATTGATATGCATGGTGCAAAGACCGTCAAACGCGAAACATCGTGGGTAAAGCGCGTATGGATGATTTTTGCAATAATTTCAGTTTTATGGTTATCATTTATTGCGTGGGCGCCTTTTTATGTTCGCACAAATTACGGTCAGCCAATAAAAAAATCAATTGTCGTTTCCATGTTCTTTGACATGCAAAGATATATACAGGAACAATATGCCCATTTATTAAAGAATGTTGCGGGCAGCATAGATATTAAAAAACCAATCGGTACTGCGATTGAAAAGGTCAAGATAGCGCAAAAGCCACTCGCAAAAGTGGGCAGTGCAACAGGTCAGGCAAAGCAGGCAACGGGTCAGGCATCAAAACTTTCATCGATTGCGGGCCGTTTTGGCGTTGATACCAGCGCGGCGGATAAAGTAATTGGAACGGCAAATAATGCAGTGGGTCGGGTTGATGACACAACCAAAATGGTGAATGACAGATTGGATAAAGTAAAATCCGAATTGAAAAAAACCGCGCAAATGGAAATTGATAAAGAAATGGACAAACAGATTAAATCATTTCTGGATAAACAAAGCGGTGGTCTGGGGACAACATTACTGACCGATTACGGGATAAAACATGTTATGCCGTGGAAACCCAGCACTTGGCCAATTACGACCAAGATATACAATGATCTGGAAAAATCCAATTTGTCGGTTATCCAGACCTTGACGCGTCTGGTCGATAGCTATTTTGGATATGTAATGTGGGGAATAATGATAGCGGTATGGGCGGCGGGTCTGCTGATATGGCTCAAGATGATGAACTATGTAAAAATGATAACCGCGCCGTTTATAGTATGCCCCAGATGCGGACATACATTCACAGATAAAAAGCGTCTGGCATTGGGGCTGTTGAAAATATTCCAGCCATGGAAGTGGTTTATGTAATTAAAATTAAACTGTAAAAAAAAACGCGGCATCCGCCGCGTTTTTTATTATCTTAATAATCCATTCCATTCACCGACTAATTCTTTATATCTGCCGCCGCAACCCAGATCGGATAATGCTTTTTTTATTTCTGTTGAGTTGAATCCGCAACTTTTAGCGGCGCCAATAATTATGCATCCAATATTATGACCACTTCCTTGTGGAAAATCCAAAGATAAATTATTTTTCGCAGCGTAATTTTGTATAAATTCATATACATTCCCAGCCTGGAATGAATCATAATTTTTTTGTGGCGCAACAAATTTTTGTTTTTCTATCCAATCTTTTTCTACTTTATAAGCATTACGCCAATTAATATCATAAATAGTATTTGTTTTATGCAACAAGGTTTGAGTTTTATATTTTTTGGTAATATTACCATTGTTGTCTTTATATTTTAATTCACGGGTTGCATTTGGCTTTCTGGTGTTACTGTTGTTTGATGCAAAAGATAAGTCTATGACTCCCTTGTATTCAAATTTTAATTTTTCTTTATTCCATTCTCGGCTTACCAGCCCAAGTTTCATACAAATATGAAAGAAAAGCCAAGTATATTCATCAGGTGTATTTGGGACATCTTTTACGGATATATTTATGTGAACAGATTTATTGCCAGATTCCATAACTCGATTGGCAATCCCCAATGCGATTAATTTTCGCGCCAAGATTTTTTGATTTTCTATGGACATAACATCACTTTCAATTACAAAGTTGCGCATTTGAAAGTTTTCTTTTACCAGTTTTGGTATTACCAGCTTTGGTAATTGATCCCTAATTTTTGTTCTGAATGCAGTTGGATTATCAACAAGGGGATTTACCGTTTCAAAAATACCATCTGGATTTAAAAACCAATCTTTTTTTAATATTCCATCTTTATTGGTATAATAGTTATATGTGATAGATTCGCCGAATTTTACATCTGTAATTTCATAATCCGGCATAATCTTAAATTCCCCAAGCGGGGCCTTTTTTAATAAAATAGATTTGTATTCAAACCCAAAAGGATTATCAAAATCAATTTCATATTGTTCAGATAATGACGCTTTTATATCTGGTTTTTCAGGTTCAGATTTAACTATGTAATCTTTGTTTCCGGCCTTATGGCGTGGAACAAACTCATAATTTTGGTTAAGTATTTCTGGGACGCTGATAAATGTGTCCAGATTTATCCCATAAAGTGCTTCGTTTTCCTGTTTGATATCATCTTCAACTTTAAATATTTGTTTTGCAAGTGCTGGGCTTGGGTACGCCTTGTATTCATTGTGTAATTTTAATAATCTGTTTTCTGCTGCCTTCCTGGCCTCTAAACACCAGCTATCATCTTCAGAAAATAACGTTTTTGTTTTATAAAATTCTAATGCGCCTGGCGATTCTTTGATTTTTCCACCATTCGATGCGTCTGTTATCGTTTTTCCCTTGCCAGATTTAATTTCTTTGGTGATTTTTCTGGCATCACTGTTATGTTGATTTATAAATATTGAGGCAGATTTTATACCCATGGAATTTGCGGCATCTGTATAACCACCATGAACGGCGGTAAAGAATTTTTGTGCCAATTTTTCCAGAACTTTAATTCGGTTTTTTTCTGTATGTTTTGGTAATTCTTCCCTGGCAAATTTGCAAAAAGCCTGAATGCTCCAGGATAACAAAAATTCGATATGTGGTGCAAAGAAAGCGCCCGGATATTTTGGGGCTGTATCTTTGCCTTTGCGCCATTTTATGTTATCTTTTTTGTCGGATTGAATTTCATAACCAGCAGACTTCAGAAAATATTCGTATTTGTTCATAAAATTACATTCAAATAAAACATTTAGAATATATGTTTGTTTAAACTCTTCAAATTCGTGATAGCTAAACTTTTCGCCCATGGTATTACGTAATATTAAAGATAACTCTCGCATTGTTTCATGATACGAAGTTTTTAATCGTGCCCCACGAACCCAGTTCCAAAATGCTTTTGTAATCTCTTCTTCATCAGATCCGTCAAATGCAAAAAAATAACCGGAAAATGCAAGTCTCATTTCAGAGTTAAATTCTGGGTATGTCTTTTTTCGCAGTTCAACAAACAAAGGTTCCGAAATATCATTTTTAAATGAATCATTATCCTTCAGCAGGTGATTGCACAGTAAAATTAATGCATATGACGAAAGAAATATTTGATCTATTGGTAAAAATGTTTCATTGGTAACGCACTTTTTAATTTTAATATGTCCTTCAGGAACCCCGCATTTATGCGTTAAAAAAGATATGTTATTAATCAGAGTGTCTTTTCCGCGCGTTGGCGCGATTATTCGCATAACATCATCAAAACACCATGCACTATTTTTGCCTATATGCTTTTTTAATGTGTTTAATTCGTTAAAAATAACGTGAAATTTATCTTCTGCGGCCGTTGGATTGGCGTATTCAAAAAATCGTTGCGGCAAATTTAATTTAAGTGTATTAAACATGCTGCAATAATCGCCGGTTAACAGCAATTCGCGTTGTTTGTCAAAATCTGGCGTCAAATTCATGAAAGCAACTTTATCACACTAACAAGATTTGTCAAG
>CAZHPG010000064.1:0-4529 GCA_964534055.1 uncultured Muribaculaceae bacterium
CGGATAATAATCAGACGCGCAGTTATATGCAGCATGTATCAAGCGCAACGGGAATTCCAATCATGGCACAAATGTCATCGTTGAATGATTTACAACTGCGCGCCATAGCCCAACAGCAAAAAATAAGGGAAGGCTGGACAGTTGGACGGGAAACAATAGAATAAGGACGGAGCAAATCATGCCGAACATTGAAACATCGACCATAGACAGATCCAGCGGCGGACATTCCCCGTTGCCGTGGATTTTATTGGCGTTAATTTTGGCGGCTGCGGCCGTGGCGGCTTACTTTTTCTTGATGCAACCGGATACAAAATCCCCCGGCACAATAACGCCAGAGGCACAATATGCTGCTGGGCAAATTCAGGACGAATCCGAAACCCAGCAACTGGGTGAAAACTATGAATTTGATGATGGACTGCGCAATCCAATTTCCCAGGAAGAATTCCCGTTGGACGAATATGGCGAAGGCGTCGCCAATATAGATGTTTTTCGTCCGGACATCAACGGCGATGGCCGCGCGGACATCATTACACGAACCAGAAATGAAAATGGCACTGCGCATTTTTATTATGATTATCTGGTGCAGTTAAATACGGACAATGGATTGATTGATATAACGCCCGATGGATTCAGAACAACCGAAGGCGCGGAATGCGCGCTGCAAAAATTACGGTTTATTTTTATCCCCAGTTTTCAGATAATTAAAATAGGGCGTGAATGGCAAGAAACCTGGACGACACCGACAATTGCGAAAAAAACTATTTATAAAATAGATGGCAATGCGATGAAAATTTCATCTGTTGAACAGATGAAAAAAATATGCAATGTCAGTGAGCTTTTTTAACAGGCATCTTTGGTCGCAAAACTTTCATCACTTCTTCCAAAGTGTTTGATTTTTTTGCGATGAATTTTTCAATTGCAGCATGTCGCGTGGCAAAGAACTTTTTGTCTTCCAAAAATTTTAATATCATGTCAGCCAGTTGTGTTTGGTCGGCAATCCGTTCCAGCACTTTACCCTCGGCCATTTCATTGTAAACTTCATCAAATGTGTTTGTATACATTCCAGTAATCACAATATTGTCTAACTGCATTGCCTCAATCGGGCTGGATCCGCGGCATTCCGGCAACAATGATCGTCCCATAAATGCAATCTGGGCACATCTGTAAAACAATCCCATTTCGCCCATTGTGTCTGCAACATAAACATTTCCATTGGGCGCAGCATCATCAGTTCTGAATGTAATTTTCAAGTCGCCAGCGGCGCGTGCTAATTCTGACTTCATACTGGGATGACGCGGAGTAATCAACAGCAGCGCATTTGGAATCTTTTTCAATATTGCACGATGCGCATTAAAAACAATTTCAGATTCGCCTTCGCCCAAAACGGCCGCATGCCAAATTGGACGCTTGCCTGCGGCAGTCATCCATTTTTTACGCATATCTGGTTTGTCCGCAACCGGCGGAACCGAATATTTCAAGTTGTCCATAACACAGACATCTTTTGCGCCCAATCCACTGAAACGCGCAGCGTCTGCGGCAGACTTTGCCATAATTTTTGTAAAACTGTGCATCATTCTTTTTACAAATCTTTTGTTTTTCTGATGTCTTAAAAAAGATTTTTCACTCATTGCGCCATTGATAAGAAAGTTTGGAATATTCGCATGCGCTAACGCGTCCAATTGAATTGGCCATAAATCTGAATCAACGCGAATTGCTAAATCTGGCTGCCAATGCCGCATAAAACGTTTAATAACAAATGGCACATCAATTGGCACATATTGATGCAATACATCAAAATTTTTTGCGATTTTCGCGGACGCGGTTGTTCCACTGGTCAACAGAATTGCAGCGCGTGGATAATCATGATGCAACCCTGCAATCAGACCCCGCATAGAATTTATTTCACCAACACTGGCGCCATGCAGCCATATTAAAAATCCGTCTGGTCGGGCCAAACTGGGACGTCCCAGACGTTCGGCAAATCGATCGGGATGTGCATCCTCTTTCCCTTTGTGGCGTCGCACCCCCAGGTAAATCCGTATCAACGGATAAAAAATTGTTATCAGTGATTTATACAAAAACATAAACTATCCTTTTTTATTTTATTCACAAACCGCGACAAAGGGTGGCATAGAAAGTTGCTGATCAATACCGCCGCCTGAACCGCAATCCAGACAATTAAATTTTCTGTTCTGCGAATGTGTCCCATCGATTGGTATTTGAACGCCGTCCAAATCAGGTATATTAACGCGGACATTTGCTATGTAATCAGAATCATTTGGAAACCCAAAATAAAAAGCGCGCGAACTTCCGCTGCATTCAGATGCGCGTGGATAGCATGCGGGTATATTAACTTTGGTTTCATCCGGCACACATGAAACCGCGCATGTTTCTTCATCTTTAATCATTTTTTCACAATCGTTGCAAAGATTTACAGGTTGCAACAAAGTCCCACCCAAAATACTGCCTTTGGCGATAGTCATATTATGGCACGACGATTTGGTATTTGTCGTTGTTTCGGGCGTAATACAAACCCATTCCATATTTATATAATCAAACTGGGCGGTTTCGCCGTCAGGGCATTCGCGGACCGGTGATGGATCTATGCATTGCCACATATCTTCAATTTCTACCGCAGTTTGACCGGCGGCGCACAATGGTCGTCTGGACGGATCAATTTCACAAACTTCGTCGACAGAATTCCAAATCTTGTCGCCTTCACAAACAGCCGATGGATTTTCGGATAAACATTCCCATTTCCCAAATCGAAAAATCTTTTGTTCGCCAGTCAGACAGAATATATTTTCAGCCGATGGCTGCAACGGATTACCCATGTTTATATCCGCCGCAACCGAGTATTGTGTAATATAAACCAATCGTCCTTGTTCAAGACCGGCGGCGCTGATTATGCTTGACGGAATTTTCCGCCTGTGCCCATTGCCCGATAATATCGCAAGCGAGCCATCATTTTTGGTCATAATAATTCCAAAATTTGATGCCGAGTCAAAATCCTGGGACAATATTTTCAGCACCAGATTTGTGTCTTTTTCTTCGGGCATGTCGGCGGTGGTAACAATAAAGTTTCCAATAGTTTGTCCAACGCGATCTGGCTTGCAAACTGTTACTGCGCGTTTTTCGTCTGCGCATAATTTTATGCTTTGAACATTATATTTTTCGGTGCAATTTTCGGATTTGGTTTCCAAAATTTCTGTGGCACCTGCGTGTGCGGTGGTATCCAATTCTATTGCATCGGCATGTGCCCGCGCCATGCAAGACAATATAGATTTTATTTCGGTTATTCGCATTGCTGGTTCTATCCTGTCATCGCGAACACGTTGGTTGGGTGCGTCCATCAGAAAATATCCTGCCATAAAAACAAAGACCAAAAGCATGATGAAGATATTCATTTTTTCTCCGTATCCAGACGGCATGATAAAGCAAAAAATAATCGTTGGCAATAGATTTGCCAATATGATAAAATACCGTATATAAAAGTACTGGGAAGGAAAATGAAAAAATCTGGAATTTTTGCCGTATTCATGACAATGCTGGCAACACCCAGCGCTTACGCGGCCTATCAGGCCTATGGCGCTACAACGCAATATGTTCCGTATCAAGGAACTGCGACGACCAATCAGGGATATGCACAACAACAATATGTTCCTGTAACTGGCAATGGTCGTTTAACTACTGCGGCAAATCCGAATCGCGTTACGGGCTCATTACCACGTGTCGGAACATCATCGGCGGCGGCAGGGCGTCAATATTATCAACCCGAAGATTATGACAGATTGGCGGACAGCGGGCTTTACATTGGTCTTTCTGTTGGTTATTCGACGGCGGTCAGCGGCGGAATGGATGCAGATTATAAAAAAGAAACAGATGCGTTTCGTGCGCCGGGTGCGTTTGAAACTGCGGATTTCAAGACTGATACGGTTCTGCCATTACAAATATCTGTTGGTGCGGCAATAAACAGCGATGTCCGTGTCGATTTTTCATATTCCAGATACAGCGGTCTTTCATATCCTGACAGCGTAAAAACTGGTGACGGCATGGGTGGATTTGTCGATGTTGTATCAACGGGCGGTGCTGTTTCCAGCACGGCAACCATGCTGAATTTATACTATAATCTGGATTCTTATACTGGCTATATGGCTGGTGGCGGATTGCGTCCATATATCGGTGCCGGTTTGGGTATTGCGGTAAATACAATTGCGGATTATTTGGTATATGATCCGAATTTTTACTCGGAACCTGGAATAGATGAAAATGGTGTAGTCTTGGATGGTTATTCATTCGCGCCTGGTTCGCGGACAGGAACCCAGGATATCTATGCGTATCATAATGGTGGCACGGCGGAACAGTTGTCATATATGCTGGAAGGTGGTTTGACCACAGAACTTGAGGGTGGTGTAAAGCTGGACTTTTTCGTTCGTTATGCCGGCCTGGGCAAGGTTCAATCATCCGGCAGTGTTGTCGTTTCACAAACAAAATATTTTAATACAGTTGATTCTGGTGCTGGCAGCACT
>CAZHPG010000065.1:0-4518 GCA_964534055.1 uncultured Muribaculaceae bacterium
ATTGCCAGAACGCGGATGGAAAAAACTGGGATTATTATCGAAAAAACTTGGCGATTTACAAGGAACTGCGCTGTTTTTGGATTTGGACGTTGTAATCATTGATAATATTGATGATTTATTCCGTCAGCCTGGAAAGTTTATTATCGCACGCGACAAAGCACATGACGATTTTGTTGGAAATTCATCGGTATTTCGGTTTGAAATCGGAAAACATTACGATATTTTGGACTTTTTCGAGAAAAATTTTGATACAATCCGCCAAGAAGTGCGCCACGAACAGGCATATATGTCACGCGAAATGCACAAAAAGGGAATTTTCAGTTTTTGGAATGGCGCGGATTGCCCAATGTGCAAATCGTGGGTCAGATCTTTTAAATATTGCTGTTTGTTGCCCTTTCCGCGGAATTGGTTTATTACACCAAAATTGCCGATTGGGGCAAAAGTCGTGGTTTTTCATGGGCGCCCAATTAATGAAGAAGCAATGAATGGATACACGGCAAAGTTTGGACTGCGTCATGTTCGCCCAACAAAGTGGATCAGAAAATACTGGATTGAAACTGCTAAATAAAATGGGTTTAACACATAATATTTTTACTGGAAAAATTGGCGGATTATTTATCTGCATGTCCGTCATAACGGTCACAGGCACAGCAAATTCGGCATACGCACCCAGTAATTTTATTTATCAGCCGACCTATAATACTATGCAGCCATTTATGAACGATACGATGCGCATGGCATTAAAATCGGACAGCGCTGATAATTCGCCGGATAATGTTTCGGTATTTTCACGCGCGGCGGTTGCATCCGGCAATACCCCAGCGTCGCAACTTGTTCGTCAAACCCCCACCAATGCCGACGGATCAAAATCACGTCAGGTAGTCGCCAGAAGCGCGACCAACAGAAATTTATCTGGGCAACCGCGCAAAGTCGTATCTCGCGGGGGGAACGCGGCACGGAGCGGGGTCGCATTGCCGCAATCGCAGGCCTTTTTATCCAGCGGTCGGGCGTCATCTCCAGCCATTTCATTAAACAGAAAAGTTTCAGCGCGCGCCAGCAGTCGCGTGGATACAACATCCGATTCTGGGCGGACACCATCCACAGAAACATTAAAGGTTGTGGCACAAGACTCGGTCGGCGCGGCACAATGTCTGGCAGATTACAAGTCATGCATGGACGGATACTGCCAACGGGCAAGCACTGCCTATAATCGTTGTTATTGCGGGGCAGACCTGACGCGCATCGAAACCACCCTGCGTCCCCAGGTCGAGGAAATATTACGCCAACTGATGATAATAAAAAATGGTGGCATCCCCAGCAGTGGCATGACCAACGCGGAACTGGAAGAATTTTGGCAAGATACTTTTTTCCAATACACGGGCACCAATGACATGGCTTCATTGAACGCCGCACTGAATATAGAATGGCCCGATGAAGCCAGCAATATGCGCGGCCAGACAGCATTTTCCATGGGACATGAATATTGTGTTCAACATCTGCGCGGATGCTTTTACATGTCATCCAACCTGCGCGATTCATACAAATCTGACATCGCACGGGATTGCACAAAATACGAAAATTACCTGAACAAGATTAAACTTGCCGGGGAATATGTAATTTCTCAGGTTGGAAACTAATTTTTATTTATATAAATATATTATTAAAAAATAATCATAAAATCAATTAGTTATTATATACTATTAACACTTTAATTTAATATATTTTGGCACATCCGATTGCTACGATATATGTTGCGCGCCAGATCATCACTGATTACATCCCAATCTGAATTATGACCATAAATTGGTTCGCACGATTGTTTCATCGCCACGCGCATGGCATCCGAACTAATCCCTGATGGTCCAATTTTTGCGCAACTGCTGACGAATATCAGACACCCCAGTATTAAAAGTTTCTGCATTTATTTCCCCTTTGGTTTTTATGATTTCGTTTTGCGTGGCCATTATATCCGCATTTGCAGCATTGGCCATTTCCGCGCGACATTTTTCCATACCGATTCGTCCGCCCGCCCAGTATGCGCCAGCCACGACAAAAAATGCCGCAAGCAGCATGATCATTGTTGTTTTCATTATTATTCTCTTTTTATGATATTTTCAGGCTGATTATAAAATTAAAAAACCGCGCAACGCGGTTTTTTTATCGTGTTTTGGGAAAGACCTTGTTCCCATGAATATCTAATACAATATCCCGACTGCGTAATGGATGCACTCCCCCATCAAATGTCTGTACGACCCGTTTTGTATTACCGAACACTTTCCCTTTCACGTCTTTACGATCCTTAACTTCGCCCGCAAAGGTCGTATTTGTTTTCCATTTTATCCTGGTGCAATTTCTTGGCTTTTTACCGATTTTATACGCAAAAGAGCCGCGAAACAGATTCCCCTGCGCCGATTTCAAGACCTTGTCGCGGCGGTTATTATCTAAAATAATAGTGTTTCCACAACGCGCTCCATGCGACCAAACTGTGCAGTCATAAAAACATTTCACAAAATAATTTTTTTCAGCGTTTGCCATAGCGGTCCCCCTTTTAGTCAAAAAAACGATGTAGCCTATCTACAAAATATAGTTATGTCAACAAAAAATCCGCCCTATGGCGGATTTTTTACCATTTTTTTCTATTTCTGGGCGTCCCATGGCGCGCCGAAATAAAATTAAGCGTTCATAGAGCCGAAAAAGTCCGAATTTGTTTTGGTAGAACGCAACTTGTCCAACAGAAATTCCATGGCCTCTAATGTTCCCATTGGGTTAATAATTCTGCGCAAAATATACATTTTGGACAATGTATCTTTTTCGACCAGCAAATCTTCCTTGCGGGTACCGCTGCGTGTAATGTCAATCGCAGGATAGACACGTTTATCGGACAACTTGCGGTCCAGGATTATTTCGCTGTTGCCGGTTCCCTTGAATTCTTCGAAAATAACTTCGTCCATTTTGCTGCCGGTTTCAACCAAGGCTGTCGCAATGATTGTCAGACTGCCGCCCTCTTCTATATTACGCGCCGCGCCAAAAAATCTTTTTGGACGTTGCAATGCATAGGCATCTACACCACCGGTTAAAACCTTGCCACTGGATGGGACAACCGTATTATAGGCACGACCCAGACGAGTGATAGAATCCAACAGAATAACAACATCTTTTCCGGCTTCGACCAATCTTTTGGCTTTTTCAATAACCATTTCGGCGACCTGGATATGACGGGCGGCAGGTTCATCGAATGTGCTGGAAATAACTTCGCCTTTGACGCTGCGCTTCATATCCGTAACTTCTTCGGGACGTTCGTCAATCAGCAGAACTATCAATGTAACATCGGGATAATTTGTTGAAATGCTGTGCGCAATGTTTTGCAGCATAACCGTCTTACCTGTGCGCGGTGGCGCAACAATCAGCGAACGCTGGCCCTTGCCAGTCGGAGAAATCAAATCAATTACGCGCGCCGACAGCGAGCGCCCCTTATCCTTGTCCGAATCAGTTTCCATTTTCAAAATTTTATCCGGATACAATGGGGTCATATCATCAAAAGAAACACGATGCTTTAATTTCTCTGGGGCATCTTTGTTTACTTTTTCAATTGTTTCCAGCGCGAAATAGCGTTCGGATTCGTTCTGTGGGGCATCAATCTTACCCTCGACATAATCGCCGGTTTTTAAACCATATTTTCTGATTAATGCAGTAGAAACATACAAATCATCAGGGCCGGCCAAATAGTTTGATTCTGGCGCGCGTAAAAAACCAAAGCCATCTTGCATGCGTTCCAAAACCCCGTCGCCAACAAGTGTTGTTTTTTTATCCATCGATATGACGCGCAAAACAGCAAAACGCAATTGTTGAACATTCAACTGCGAAGGATTTTCAATACCCATTTCTTCGGCCATTTTCAGCAATTGCTGCGGCGTTTTAGCCTTTAATTCATTAACATGCATAATTATTTCCTTTGAAGATTTGGCGCAGATCCGCGCCCAGTGATATCCTGATTTTATCGAAAACAGGCAAAAAAGTCAAGAAGTTTTCCCAGAAATCGCCCTGGACAGACCAGTTAAAATCCCCGCAAGACTGGGATAAAAACAAAAATTTCCCGGGGGGAATGTCGCAAATTATGCAGATTTTTAGTCGCCAATGCCCTTTCCAACAAGACCATTGTCAAATTTAGCCCCAGCTTTGCTCATAAGCGCAGTCAAATCCAACGCTATACCACCACGCTGGAAAGCTTTCCCTTTATTGGTCAAAGATGAATTTTCTTTTTGCATAACTTCACCTGATTATTATCTATTTACGTGAACCATATACTAAAAAACACTATTCGTCAAGTAGTTTATTGTTCTACAACGTCATAGCCCTGCTCTTCCACCAACGCGGTTATGTGTGTCTTTTCTGGTTGTTCAAGATACCGTTGCTCTTTGATAACACGGGCGCGGCGATTTTCCGAATTTCTTACCTGGTCGCCGGTCAACACTTTCAAATCATCTTTACCAGACGAAACAATGACTATCTGATCAGATG
>CAZHPG010000066.1:0-4479 GCA_964534055.1 uncultured Muribaculaceae bacterium
TCCAACGTCCATTCTTTACCCGTTTTTTCGCACAAGAAAATTCGCAACTTTATTGGGAAATCCCGATCATCGTTGCGATCAAAAAATTTTATATACCCATCTGAAAATTCTGCCACTTCCACATTATTTGACCAATGCGTCATCAGTAAAAGTTCTTTGGCATTTGATAATGCATCTGAAAGCTGCGCAGCACTGCAAATCTTTGGGCAAACTTTTTCTGCTGGTTGATTAGTGTCCGGTTTTAATTTTGGCGTGTCCGTTGACGTTGTCTGTTTTACCAATTCGCTGATTGGTGGCATATCCGCAACACGCATCAAACGCACAACCAACATGTCAAAGCACTGCTTTGGATTGCCGGCTGCCTGCATTTCCGATACACTGGCAACCATTACTTGCCATATGCGCGACAAGGTATTCAGACTGGTAGTTTCATTAATTTTCTTTATCTGTTCTTTCTGGTCGGCTGTATATGGAATTGCAGCCGCATCACCGGCATGCAGGCTGGGGTGCATACGTGTCGCCCAGTGTGTCCATTCCATCATATCGGTCAACAGCATAGATAAATCCGCACCATTGGCATACAATGAATCCGCCTTGGCTATTGCGGCCGCAACATCACCCGACAACAATGTCTGCATAAAGTCAACAACTACGCCACGATCTGCACGTTTTAACATGGACATCACTGCGGCTTCGTCCACATTGCCGCCTGTTTGCGCAATCGCCTGATCCAACAAAGACAATCCGTCACGAACAGATCCATCTGCCGCACGCGCCAACAATTCATTTGCGCCATCTGTCAGCGTTATCTTTTCAGATTCAGCAATCCATGCGAAATGCTTTTTAAGTGTTTCCACTGTTACGCGAACCAGGTCAAACCGCTGGCAGCGTGATAAAATCGTAACTGGAACTTTTCGTATTTCTGTTGTCGCCAAAATAAAAATGACATGTTCTGGTGGCTCTTCCAACGTTTTTAACAACGCATTAAACGCGCTGGTTGAAAGCATATGCACTTCGTCGATAATATAAACCTTATAACGCCCATTTGTTGGGCGATATTGCGCGGCATCCAAAATATCACGCATATTATCAACGCCAGTGTGCGACGCCGCGTCTATTTCCAAAACATCAATGTGCTGACCCGCTGCAATTGCCTTGCAATTTTCACACACGCCACATGGCTGTGCGGTTGCTTTATTTGCGCCCAAACAATTCAGCGCCTTGGCCAGAATGCGGGCAGTGCTGGTTTTCCCAGTTCCACGAATTCCGGTAAAAATATAAGCATGTGCAATTCGATTAGTGTTGATTGCGGTGGTCAATGTTTTTACCAAAACATCTTGACCGATTAAACTGTTGAAATCTTGGCTGCGGTATTTGCGTGCCAGAACGGCGTATGATTCACTCATTATGCTTTCTTCCTTTCAAGAGAGCATAGCAAATGTTATAGAATTTTCAAGAATTTTATTATTGGCAAAGGTTGCCGTTCAGTGTTGTTTCTGACGGACATGCAGCAACACAAGCATTACCAGCAACATGCCAATATGGCGCCGCGGTAGAACATTTTTGGCAAACATGTGTAATTGTGTTATCGTATGAACCCGAAGGGCATGAAACAACACACGACTTATTGTCATTGTCCCAATATGGCTTTGAAGTCGGACAACCGCATCCAATAATTGGACAGCCTGCAGATGCATTGGCATAAGTGCAAGCAGAATTAAATTCGTAACCCGTTGGGCATTGTGTGCATGCACCAGAATCCACGCCATATCCGGTCTGACATACACAACGTTCATTCACATGCACATTGGTTTTAGTTGTTTCGGAATCATACGGATACATAGTTCCCAGCACTGCAGAAATGCTTGCGTCAGCAGGTACCCACATAGAATTTTCTGGGCACAACATTGATTGATAGAATATATCGGAAATATTTTCTATACAAATGCTTTGACGCTTTGATTCTGTATCTGTCGCATCCACCTCATCATCAGTAGCAGGGGGATTTACCAACGCGGCCACTGGGCAACCATTAATACCTGGGTCAGCCGCAAAGACTGCATAACTGCAAGTCAGCGCGACATTACGACATGCACCCTTTAACACGGAATAAACATTTTGCACATTTGCATTTGATGACCATGTGTTGATTTGGGTAACTTGTTTAGAATAGCAAGATGCAATTTCCGCCATACATGTTGACGCGTAATCTGAAATAATCTTTTCCTGGGCAGATCGAATGTTTGTCATTGCGCGCTGGATATAGCCCACAACTATAGAGTTTTTCGTATTATACTTGCCGTTGCTGTCATAGGTATATTTTTGGCACTTGTCCAAAACTGGACGGCACAGGCCAGAGCGAGTGCTTTCCTCCATTCCAATTTTTCCCAACAAATACTTTACAACGCACTTGCCATTATTATTTGGTGCCTGATCACAACCAGACATTCCGGACATCGACCAAGACGAAGAGATAAATGCATCATCTATTGCAGAGTTATCAAAGTTCGCCATAATGTTTCGTATCATGGAAATATTCTGTCCCAGAACAACTTTTCCGCTTTCGTCTATAAACCGTTTGGTCGGGTCAAGACATTTAGCATAGTCGCCACCGCAAACCATTTCGTCCTGCATGCATTGTTCCAGCGCACCGACACAACCCTTGGCGTCGTAAGAGTTATGATTTTCCAGCACGGCCAATCTTGCCTTTTGCAGCATTTGGGTTGCACTGCGAACGTTCGAACGCAAAGTCTGATTCATCTTGTCCAGACCTTTCTCGTAAGTTATGCAATCTTTGTCTATTTCTATTTCATATCGACCTGTAATTTGACTGGTGTTTGCACCTTTGGCCTTGCATGATGTCAGCACCGACTGGCAACGTTTTTTCGCGGCATTTAACAAATCGGTTCCGCGCAAATTGGAAAACGAGCCCGTTGTTGAATCCGAAAGACTAAACATATCCATTGGATCCGCATCAGAATCAAAATTCAAATCCAAATCAATAGATGATGAAGAGCTTTGCGTAGAAACAGTTTCCGGTGTGCGAATAAGATCCTCGATTTCTTGCAACATATTCCGTGATTCGGTATTATCGCTGGTCTTTTGCAATGCAATTTCGGCCTCGGTTGCGCTCATAATTGCGGTGATTTCATCAGCAGATAATCCAACATAGCGAATACGTTGCGCAACATCATTCAGTTGGCTGTTTGCCTCTTTTACCGCGGTTTCTACGCGCGAATAAGAAGAAAGTCGATTACTGCAACTGCATCTTTTTTGATTGGTGTCAATGACCGCGCAAAATTGATCCATACAGTCTGTATATTGTGCCTGGCAAGATTCCATAACGGCCGCTGCATCTTCAATCCCAGCCATCTCTGGACCTGTGGTCGCAGCACGTGAAGTCAATCGGCGATTTGCTGCACCAGTTTCTGAAACAGACCTGGCACGACTGCTGACCCCGGCTGCTGTTGGGCGCGATGAAACGCCTGCACGGCGAACTGACGCTGGTGCGTTCGAACCAACGGCTTCCACGCGTGCAGAACGTCCAACTTGACGCGTTGTTTCATTAGTGGAATCACCCCTGGCGGAACCAGCCGTTATTGCCCTGGATACTGCATTTGCGTTTCTTGGCATGGCTGACTGTACAAGATTTTCATTTTCGGTTTGGGATTGTTGGACAGTTGTTTTTCCAGAAATCGCACGGCTAACCTCGGCACCGCCGGCATAGCCCACAAAAAGAACAAAGAGCAAAAAGCAAAGAGCAAATGGATTTTTATAAAAACATTTCAGTTTTGTTTTCATAGCCTGTCTTTTATATTAACATCACGCTTAGCTCTTTGCTAATTTTTAATTGCTTCATGAATCCCAACCACCTGCGATAAAGTCACGTATGCCGCCTTCTTCATCTACGCCCGGTGTGTTTTGCAAGCAATTTGCACGTAAAGCCTTTGAATTTGAACCGGTATCGACCCCGGCTTGACCAGTTCCGCTTAAGATTTCAGACAACAATACAACATTGCGACACGTGTTCGCTGTCCAATCCAGGGTGTTTGTGCAGGTTGTGCTGTCCGCAACATCAATCAACCGGCCAGCTTCCTGATTGCACACCATTGTTTCATAGCAACTTGGAACTTCTGCACTCTGCGAGCAATAGTTCTTTACACGCGATGTGCCCCATGTTGGATTGGTCCGTGTCTGTTGATCATAACAGTCATAAATTTCACTGACACAATTACGATACGATTCTTTCGCAGCAGTCAATTCGGCAGCCGTGGTTGTCTCTTCTTCTGTTGCAAACTCTAAACGTTTTTTCTGCAAATACTGTGTCGCGGCGATTTTTTGATATGCCATATTTGTCGCCTGCTTTTTCAGCTCTTCGCCCTCTGTGTCGCACTCAGCGTTCGCATCCAGTGCGTATTTTTGCTGAATGCTGCGGCGCGAATCTGCAACTGGGCGGCGCAATGTTGAATATGGGTCCCC
>CAZHPG010000067.1:0-4477 GCA_964534055.1 uncultured Muribaculaceae bacterium
CGACCGCTGGCAAACTGGCATTGCATTATAAAAAGCAGGGCAAGTCTGTTTTGCTGGCATCTACCGATATATATCGTCCATCGGCACGTGAACAATTGCAAATGCTGGCAAATCAGGTCGGCGTTGATTCTTTACCAATTATTGAAAAAGAAAAACCAATTGAAATCGCCAAAAGAATACAAAATTACTTCACCCTTCATCCTTCAACCATCATCCTTGTAGATACCGCGGGGCGTTTGCAAATTGATGAAGCGTTGATGGAAGAGTTGGCACAACTGAAAAAAATTCTGACTCCAACGGAAATTTTGCTGACTGTGGACGCCATGGCGGGCCAAGAATCATTGAATGTTGCCCGCACTTTTAATGAACGCATTGGTATTACTGGATTGGTTATGACCCGCGCAGATGGCGATGCGCGTGGCGGGGCAGTGTTATCAATGAAGGTTGAAACAGGCGCACCAGTTTTATGGGTTGGAACTGGCGAAAAAATGGACGCTTTGTCGCAATTTCATGCTGATCGGGTTGCATCGCAAATTTTGGGTATGGGTGACGTGGTGTCACTGGTTGAAAAAGCCAGTGAACATATCAGTGAAAAAGACGCTGAAAACATGATGACCAAAATGTTCAGCGGTGATTTTAACCTGAATGATATGATGAATCAAATAAAGCAGATTAAAAAGATGGGCAGCATTGGTGGATTATTAAAATTGATTCCTGGGATGTCACAAATTGGAACGATGTTAAAGGATAAAGATGCAGATGCGGCAATGAAAAAGCAACTGGCGATTTTACAATCAATGACCGCCGCAGAACGCGCCAAACCCGAAATAATATTTGCCGCACGCAAAGAGCGCATTGCACGGGGCAGCGGAACCAGTGTTCGTGACGTAGAAGCATTGTTGAAAAACTATGAAAAAATGCGGACGCAAATGCGCGCTATATCTAAACTTGGTTCACCCCAGCAATTGATGGAACAACTGAAAAACATGCCGCAATAATATGAATAAAAAAATTATAGATGTTTCTGGTCCGAATTTTGATGACAAGTTGGGTACTTATAAAATAATGGTAACTTTTGATATTGGTGAGCCATATTGTAAGACAATAGAAGATAAAAAGATTGCAACAGATTTTGCAAACTATTATCGGGAAGAATTAACTAGTAAAACAAAATGAAAATAACAAATAAAAAAATCGCTGCTAAAAAATCAAGCGCCGCATGGTTGGAACGCCAGGCGCATGATCCCTATGTTGCGCGCGCCCAGAAAGAGGGCTGGCGCGCACGTGCAGTTTATAAACTGACCGAAATAAATGACAAGTTTAAATTTTTACGTGATGGGCAAATTGTTGTTGATTTGGGCGCGGCGCCCGGATCTTGGTCACAATATATCGCAATGACTTTTCCAAAATCACATGTTATTGCTATGGATTTGTTGCCAATAAAACCAATCCCCGGGGTAGAATTTTACGAAGGCGATTTTACAACAGACGAAGCGTTGGAATGGTTGGAATCAAAGATAGAAAAAAAGCATGTAGATATTATTTTATCTGATATGGCGCCAAATACCACAGGACATCAAAAAACCGACCATTTACGGCAAATGACTTTGCTGGAATATGCATGGGATTTTGCAAAGCAAACTTTAAAGCCGGGTGGAGTGTTTATCGCCAAAAGTTTTACTGGCGGAACAACAGATGAATTATTGCATGATATTAAAAAATCATTTGCGTCCGTGCATCATATTAAACCACCCGCATCCCGCAAAGACAGCGTTGAAATGTTTATTGTGGGATTGGGGTTCAAAGGGTAATTATTTTAATTTTTCGGCAGCACTGCGGGCCAATTCATCACAGCGTTCATTCATTTCATTACCATTATGGCCACGTACCCACATCCATGAAATTTCTTTTTCAGATGCGCGCACATCCAATGCCTGCCATAAATCTTGATTTTTTACTGGGTTTTTATCCGCAGTTTTCCAGCCATTTTTCTTCCAGCTGGCAACCCATTTTTGCATACCATTTTTTACATATTGACTGTCCGTATGAATTTCTATTTTTGGATTTTTTATCGCGGTAATTGCGTTTAAAACAGCCATTAATTCCATACGGTTATTAGTCGTGTCTTTTTCGCCACCACTGCGTTCGACCATTTTGTCGCCATCTGTTGCAACAAAAGCCCAACCCCCCGGTCCCGGGTTTCCCAAACAACTTCCATCAGTCCATATTTTTATCATTGATTTGCCGTTTTCTTTTCCCCTATAATACCACAAGAGAATGAAATTCACAAACGAAGAGCTTTTACAAATGTCAAATGCGGCACGCGCCCGTGCTGTATCTGCCATGCGTGCTGGGCGCAGTGGGCACATGGGAATTGCGATGGGCGCAGCGGATATTATGACTGCGATTTACGCGTGCCATTTGAATTTGTCCGATGATAAATTTGTTTTAAGTGCTGGTCATGGCAGCGCATTGTTGTATTCGATTTTAAGTTTGCGCGGATATGATTTGCCACCAATAGAAACTTTTCGCCACTTGGGCGGATTACCCGGTCATCCAGAGGTTCAATATCCAGGTGTCACGGCAACGACTGGGCCATTGGGTCAGGGTGTTGCAAATGCTGTCGGATTGGCATTTGCCGGAAAAATAAAAAAACGAATCAAAAATGTTTATTGTATTTGCAGCGATGGCGATTTAATGGAGGGCATTGCCCAGGAAGCCGTTGCAGTCGCTGGATTGTATAAATTGAACAATCTGATTATGCTGTGGGATGACAACGGCACCAGCATTGATGGCACGGCATTGATTGATCCGGATGTGCCAATGCGGATGCGGGCGGCTGGCTGGGAAGTATTAAAGGCAGACGGTCATAAATTTGGGGAAATAAATGCAGCGATTGAACGGGCAAAGAAATCCGCCAAACCAACATTTATTCAATGCAAGACCAAGATAGGCTTTGGCACGAATTTGGAATGCAAAGCGTCTGCACATGGGCTGATTTTGAATGACATGCAATTGGCGCAGTTGGAAAAAAAGTTTACAACCTGGCAAGGGGAAAATCTGTGGAAAAACTTTGCACAAAGCGAGGTTATCCCAGATACAGAAACTGAACGCGAACAGTACAGACCACATTTATTTTCGCCCGACCATCTGGGCAGCGCATCAACACGGGAATTATCCGGGAAATACCTTGAAAACTTGCTGGTTGTGGAATCCAGTTTAATTGGTGGCAGCGCAGATTTGTCAGAAAGCACGAATACATTGGTTTCGGGATCTCGTGAAATCAGTGCAGATAATTTTAATGGTAATTTTATCCATTTTGGCGTGCGCGAGCATTCAATGGCTGCGATTATGAATGGATTGGCCCTGGGGGGACTGCGCCCGTATTGCGGAACTTTCCTGATTTTCAGCGATTATATGCGGCCAGCGATGCGCTTGTCTGCATTAATGGAATTGCCGGTTATTTACGTTCTGACTCACGACAGTATTGCACTGGGCGAAGACGGCCCAACCCATCAACCGATCGAGCAATTGGCGTCATTGCGCTTAATACCAAACATGAATGTATTTCGCCCTTGTAATGCGGCCGAGGTTGCTGCCAGTTGGGAAATTGCCATGTCAGAAACAACGCGCCCATCCTGTATCGTTCTGTCGCGTCAGAAATTTAACCAAATTGAAACCCCTGCAGATGCCGAAATTTCGCGCGGGGCATATATAATTCATGAAAATGACAAGGCGAAAATCACCCTGATTGCCACGGGCAGCGAAGTTCCCCTGGCAGTGGCGATAGCAAACAAAATTGACGCCCGGGTCGTCAGCATGCCATCGGTTGAAAAATTTCGCTTGCAAGACAGTGAATATAAAAATAAAATCCTGGCCGGACACGTAATAGCAATCGAGGCAGGCGCCACATCAGGCTGGTATGAATTTGCCAGCGCGGTTGTCGGACTGGATGCTTTTGGTGCGTCTGGTAACGGCGCGGATGTCTATAAACATTTTGGTTTTGATGCTGACGCATTGGCCCAGGAAATAATGAAGAATTTTTAATGACTTCGCAAACTTTCGTTCTTTCAGATGGTGAAGAAATTCCGCTGCTGTTTGAAGCCAAGCGGGGTGCGCGTAATATAATTTTGCGACCAAAGGTCAGCCCTCAACGTGAAATCCATATTTCAATGCCACGATGGACGCCCGCCGCCCAGGCAATGCAGTTTCTAGAGCAAAAACGAAAATGGATTGAAAAAATATTTATGCGCGCACCACAAAAAATCAAATTACAAGATGGCGATATAATCGTGGTTTTTGGACGCGAAGTAGTCGTCAGTCAGGCCAGGTTGGGGGGCAAACCGGAATTTTTCGAACGCCGTTTGCGCGATAAAATCAAAGAAATGTTTTTGACCCGTGCCAAGGCAATTATCAGCGAAGCCCCGCCAGAAATCCGTCCAACCAGAATATGTGTCCGCGATACATCCAGTCGCTG
>CAZHPG010000068.1:0-4392 GCA_964534055.1 uncultured Muribaculaceae bacterium
AACGAAAACGAGCAAAGCGAAGTTTGAGTGCAGCGGACAACGTCCGCGAGAACAAGGATACGCGCCGCCACAAAGTGGCAAGCGAAAATCCCTGTGTCGGCGGACTGCCGATAAAAACAGGGTACTTTTTTGGCTGGGTAGCTCAGTTGGTAGAGCAAGGGACTGAAAATCCCTGTGTCGGCGGTTCGATTCCGTCCCCAGCCACCAGTTTTAACAATTTAACCAAAGGAGTGTTTTATGTTTGCGATAAAAACATACTGCGACAAGCAGGCTCTTTTGGTTGTTCTTTTCTAAAATTACATCCCAATCAAATTGTTTGTTTGTCGCCTTGTTAATCAATAATCTAAAACAAGGATTCTGAAATGAACTCTATTACCAATCTTGGTTGGGATAATTTCTTTGAAACTGCTTTATCCGATCAAGAAAAAAATGATTTTGTAATCGCGCGCGTGATTGCAGAACACAAAAACGCATTTACCATCCATGATGGCATTGCCGAACGCCGGGCAATTATATCCGGCAAAATGTACTTTAATATACAAAAAACATCTGATATGCCCGTTGTTGGCGACTGGGTATTATTACGTGTAGAACCAAATTCAAATGCCATAATTGAACGTGTTCTGCCACGCAAAACCGCCTTGACACGACGTGCCCCAAATGATCGAAAAACTTTTGGAAACGATGGGACACAAATAATCGCCAGCAATATTGATATTGTCTTTATCGTAACCAGCCTGAATCAAAACTTTAATTTGTCGCGAATTGAACGCGCCCTTGCAATGGTTTATACCAGCGGGGCAACCCCAGTTATTTTGTTAAGCAAGGCCGATTTGTGCGATACAGCCGAAATAAAAATCAATATGGTCGAAGAAGTCGCGTTTGGCGTTCCAGTTATTTCATTCAGCAATATGACAATGAATAATGTCGATACTATCAATAATATGATTTTACCTGGGAAAACGGCATGCCTGTTGGGCTCTTCTGGGGTTGGGAAAACCAGCCTGATGAACATTCTATGCAACCGAACAGAAAAGACATCTGAAATACGTGAAAAAGATTCACATGGCAGACATGCAACAACTTCTCGTTCTCTTTACATCTTATCTAACGGAGGGTTAATAATTGATACTCCGGGGATTCGTGAAATAGGGCTGGTTGATTCTGATCAAGAGATTGATAAATTGTATGGAGATATCGAAGACCTGATAACTGAATGCAGATTTTCCAATTGCTCGCATACAAACGAGCCAGGCTGCGCCATTCTGGACGCGATTGAAAATGGCGTTCTGGATGAACGCAGGTTTAAAAATTATCTGAAAGTTCAGAAAGAAAGCAGTTTTCAAAGTGATAAAGTTGGTGCATTAAAAGCAAAACACGAAAAATTTAAAAAAATATCAAAAATGGCTAAAAAGCTAAAAATGTAAAATATAAAACGCCCGAATGGGCGTTTCTTTTATTAAAACTTTGCATCCAGCAATCGAAATTTGATTTCCAAATTTTCAATTGGGTATGATTCTATAAATTGAAAAAGTGGCCTGGCTTCTTGGGGTTTATCTATATTGAACGCGGCATCCCAATTCAAATCACCAGGCTCGTCAATGCTGATTGAAATTGGTTTGCTGTCTGCCAATGGGGGATTCAGACTGATTTCATTTTCCAATTTATAATCGGCGGGTTTTTCAGAGAGTTTTTTCAAATTTATCGTTTCAGTTTTTTGCTTTTCCGCGTTCATTGGCCAATACGCATTTGCAGCGCCAGACAAAATAAAGCAAAATAAAATTAATAAACTTTTCTTCATAATTTTTAAACCCCCGTTGGTTCCATCGTCCCGAAAATAAATGTTAAATCCCGCGCACCACGTCCAGCGACAGATTCCAACCCAGGATCAGATTCTAATAATTCCATGGCATTTCTTTGCGCCAATTTGAATAAATCACGATGCTCACGATAATCCACAAAATGATATGGCACCCAACCAGATTGCTTTTGCCCCAGCAATTCGCCCGCGCCGCGCATCATTAAATCTTGTTCCGCTATCAAAAATCCATCTTCGGTTTCGGTTAAAATATCCAATCGTTTTGTTCCATTTTCGGTTAAATAATCCGCATGCAGTAAAATGCAATATGATTGCGCCACGCCGCGGCCAACACGGCCACGCAATTGGTGCAGGGCGGACAACCCAAACTTTTCCGCATTTTCAATTATCATAATTGTCGCAGACGGAACATCTATTCCAACCTCAATCACACTTGTTGCGACCAGCAATTTTATCACACCCTTTGGATTTGCAAAATCCGCCATGGCTTTATCACGTTGCTTTTTGTCCATCTGACCATGAACCAGCCCAACCGCATCACCAAAAGTCTTTTTCAAAAATTCATACCGCATTTCAGCCGCTGCAAAATCGGATTCTTCGGATTCAACAACCAATGGGCAAACCCAGAATACTTTTGCGCCCTCGTTAATTTGGACACGCAAACGTTGCACCAATGCAGGAATTCGATTAACGGGCAGGGCAGATGTTTTTATCGGCAAACGACCAATTGGTTTTTGCGCAATTATGGAAATATCCATATCGCCATAAATCGTCATTGAAAGGGTGCGCGGGATTGGTGTCGCAGACAATGCCAATAAATCTGGATTGTTGCCCTTGGCCGATAATGCAGCGCGTTGCGCCACGCCAAAACGATGTTGCTCGTCAATAATCACCAGTGCCAAATCTTTGTATTCTACGGCTTCTTGGAACAACGCATGCGTGCCAATTATAATCTTTGTCCGGCCCGACCGAATTGAAATCAGTTTTTCCTTTTGCGCAGCACCTTTATCCCGGCCAGTTAAAATATCGCAAATAATCCCCAGTTCATCACAAATGGGTTTTATCTTTGCAAAGTGCTGCTGTGCCAATGTATCAGTTGGCGCCATAAATGCGGTCTGTAATTTGCATTCTGCGGCGTTTAATGCCGCCGCCAGTGCAACGATTGTTTTTCCACTGCCGACATCACCCTGAACCAGTCTCATCATTGGTTCTGGGCGCGCCATATCGGCCTCGATTTCTTCGATTGCTTTGTTTTGCGCATCAGTCAATTTGAATGGCAACGACGCATAAAGTTTTTCACGCAATTTTCCATCGCCAATAATGCTGCGCCCAATAATTCCGCGTTTACGCCGCGCACGGGTCAATCCAATTGCAACCTGATGCGCCAGCAATTCAGAATATGCGGCAAGCGCTATATTTTCATTATTTGGCATTAAATCATCGTTGGATTTTGCGTAATGAATTGCACGAAGAGCATCAAATAACCCTTTGTCTTCGGGTAACTTTGCAAAAATTGCATCGCGGGCATTGGCCATTACGCGCTGGGTCAAACCCGCACTGATTGGATATATTGCCTGGAACTCTGGGATTTTGCATTGGTTTTCTGGTTTTTCTATAAAGTCCGGATGATTTATTATCGCACCAGTCCGATCATTAAATTCCAGTTTTCCGCTGATTATCCGCCATTCGCCAATTGGTAATTTTTCCAACCAAGCATCTAAAAAGCTGTTGCCGAAAAATTGCAGCGTCAAAATTCCACCCAATTTATCACGACAAACAACCCCTGTTGGGCTGCGTCTGCCATTACGAAACATGCCGCCCTTTTTATGGGATTCTATGCGCACAGGAATTGTAATTATTTCATCTGGTTTTGCGCCAATTATCGATTCCGAGACCAGTCGCGGACGAATATAACGTGGGGTATGCAGCAAGAAATCCAAAACGCGACGCCCACCCAGCAATTCATCCAGTCGGGCGGCCAAAATAGGGCCAACACCCTTGATAAATTGCAGGTCGGTATTTAAAAAATCGCCCAGTTCGTTATTCATACAGATTAATTATAATTTGATTTTTTTGATAAAACAATCTATAATTGAATCATGAATTTCAAAGTTTTGAATTTTGCTGTTTTTATTTGTTGCCCTTTGGGCTGCTGATTTACTATACTTTCACTAACACGATTATTTCACACATATTTACAAAAGGCATAAAGACATGCAAATTAAACTTTATAATACAATGACCAGAAAAATAGAAGAATTCAAACCATTGGTTCCGGGCCAGGTCAGTTTCTATTCATGCGGTCCAACGGTTTATTGGGATCAGCATTTGGGCAATATGCGAACATTTATCAGCAATGATTTAATCAAACGTATGTTTATGGCAAATGGATTTACGGTTACACACGTAATGAACTTTACTGATGTTGGGCACTTGGTTGGTGACGAAGATGATACTGGCGAAGACAAGATGGAAAAGGGTGCAAAACGCGAAGGAACATCTGTTTGGGAAATTGCAAAAAGATATATTAATTCTGTCGTATCAGATATGAATGATTTAAATATTATCCCACC
>CAZHPG010000069.1:0-4188 GCA_964534055.1 uncultured Muribaculaceae bacterium
CGCCGGCAATGTTTTAGTATGGAAATATGTTTAGTTAAATACGAGAGAGAACAACAAAAGGAAAAAAGTATGTTACAAATAGAAGATCAAATCAATAAATTTATCAATCAAAAAAACGGCATCAAGGCATTTTTTCAGGAGACCAACCTTGCCGATATTAAAGATATCAAGAATTATGCCGAAAATACGAAAAATATCGCACATTTGGATTTCTTGGCAGATTTCCCAAATTATAATGTTTTGGAATCCATCGCTATGAATGCTGCGATTTATTCGGAAACACCAGCCGCAAAAAAAGTGTGCGAAAAACTGATGCGCGCATGCGCCGATGTGCCAGGCATTTTGAATATTATGGGGAATAAATCAAAAAAGTTGGGTATGGAAATTTCCTGGGTAAATTTAACCAAAGCCAACCGTATTCGCAACAGGTCAGTTCAAAATCAACTTGCAGCAGGAAAATAAAAAAACGCCCATTCGGGCGTTTTTTTATGCAAGCTCTGCTTTCGCAAGTTCCAGTATTTCTATCACGTGCGAAATTTTCCCTTCTATAGGATCCCGGCGGTTCGGCCAATTTTGCAATTCAGACGTATTATTTATTTTTTCGGGTTTATTTTCTTTTTCAAGATTGGTTAAACCGCCCCGCCCGTTTCGCGGGCACTCGTCCACAGGGATGGGGCTTAACCCGCCCTTTATCAGTTTTTTTACCCCCGCAATGGTCATGCCGCGATCATACAGCAATGTTCGAATTTGCCCCAGCATTGCAACCGTTTCTGGTCGATAATAACGCCGCCCGCCCACACCAGTAACGGGCTTTACAGAAACTGGAAATTGCTTTTCCCAATAGCGCAAAGTATGCGCCGGAATATCCAGTTGCTTTGATACATCGTTAATAGAAAGAAATGGTTCATTCGCCATTATTTTAATAATCCTTTTTCATGGGCATCATTAAATATCAATTCCCCAACGGGTGATATCTTATCCCAATCAGACATCCCCAGCCAAGCAATTTCTTCTATTTCGCCTGTTGGTTTTGGCAATTCTAAAAGTTCCGCGGTATAGCAAGTCATCTGAACCATCGTTCCTATGGGTTTGCCGTGTGCCTGACGGGTAAAAATTCCATATTGTTTTATTGTTTCCGGGATTAAGTCAACACCCAGTTCCTCTTTTATTTCGCGCATCAAAGCCTGAATATCTGTTTCTTTGCCCTCGCGTTTCCCACCAGGATTATAAAAAGCATCCTTGCCATAAGAACGCGCCATCAGCATTTTGCCATCTTTGATATAAACCAATGCCAGCTTATCAATTATTTCAGGCATAATGAAACCTTTGTTTTTATAAAGGACACAAATGCGCCCTTATATTATTCCGCGATTGTTTCTGGAACAGATTCTTCATCTTCTTCTTTTTCAATTGCGGTGGCGCTGATTACGCGTTCTTTATCCGCGGTTTTGAATAATGTAACGCCCGCCGTGGAACGACCCGCTATACGCACTGCATCCGCCGGGGTTCTGATAATTTTACCACCATCGGTCACCATCATGATGTCATGTTCGGCATCAATCGGGAAACTGCCCGCGACCGCTGTATTTTTTCCGCCCAATTTAATTGCGGTAATACCGCTGCCCCCACGATGGGTCAAACGATATTCATACGAACTGGTGCGCTTTCCAAATCCATTTTCACTGATTGTCAAAATAAATTGTTCTTCGCGTGCCATTTCAGCAATCGTTGATTCACCCAATGTAATATTTGTATCTGGCAAATCATCATCGTCTGGGCGTGCAGAACCTGGAATAGTATCATCATCTTCTATTCCCTCTGCACGGCGCAACGCGCGGCTTTGCTTTATATATGCAGCGCGTGTTTCTGCATCAGCGTCCGAATGATTCAGCATTGCCATACCGATAATTTTATCGTCCGTGCCCAATTTAATTGCACGAACACCGGTTGAATTACGGCTTTGGAATACACGAATTTCATTCACAGGGAATCTGATGCAACGGCCACGATACGTAGCCAAGAATACATCCTGGTTTTCGTTGCACAACATAACGCTGACCAAACTTTCCCCATCTTCCAGCTTCATTGCGATTTTTCCATTTGCGCGTATGCTTTCAAAATCAGAAAAATCATTTCTGCGAATCGTTCCCATGCTGGTTGCAAACATCAGATACGATTTTGTTTGATCTTCTGGCACTGGCAGAATTGCGGTTATCGTTTCGCCCGCGGACAATGGCAACAGATTTACCAGTGGCCGACCCTTGGCGCTGGCAGCGGATTCGGGCAGTTTATAAGTCTTTAACCGATAGCATGTACCCTTGCTGCTGAAAAACATTAATGGGGTATGAGTATTTGCAACAAACAACTGGGAAACATAGTCATCTTCCTTGGTCGTCATTGCATTACGCCCCTTGCCACCGCGTTTCTGCGCACGATAAGTATCCAGCGCAACGCGTTTGATATATCCAGTATTTGTAATCGTAACCACCATATCTTCGCGCGCTATCAAGTCCTCCATATCCATATCAACTTCGGCATCGGAAATTATTGTTTTGCGCGGCGTCGACCAATTATCACGCACGGCAGATGTTTCGTCGCGAATGATTTGAACAATCCGCTCGTGACTGCCCAGAATTTCCAATAATTCTTTGATTGTCGTGCCCAGATCCACCAAGTCATTGTGAATTTTTTCGCGTTCCAATCCGGTCAATCTGTGCAGTTGCAATTCCAATATGGCCTTGGCTTGTTCTTCGCTCATGCGGAACATTCCGTTTTCATATTCCGTGTTTGGATCATCAATCAGCTTGATATAACTTTCAATATCTGATGCCTTCCACCCACGAGATACAAGTGCAGCACGTGCAGCCTCGGGCGATTCGCTGGATTTTATCAATGCGATAATTTCGTCCAGATTTCCAACAGCAACCGACAAGCCCAACAATGTGTGCGCTTTATTTCTGGCTTTATTCAATTCGAAAATGGTTCTGCGACGAATAACCTCGATTCTGAAATCTATAAACGCGTCCAACACGCCACGAACATTGAACAACATTGGACGACCACGATTCAACGCCATCATATTCACAGGAAAACTGTTTTGTAATTCTGTATATTGGAACAACTGGTTCAACACCACGTCACCAATCGCATCACGTTTTAATTCAATAACAATGCGAACGCCTTCTTTGCTGGTTTCGTCGCGAATTTCGCCCAGTCCTTCGATTCGTTTTTCTTTTAATAATTCTACGATTTTTATAATCAGTTGTGCCTTGTTCACTTGATACGGAATTTCATCAACAATTATTGCATGACGATCTTTTAAATCTTCGAAATGTGTCTTTGCCCGGACAATCACACTGCCGCGGCCGGTTGTGTGCGCTTTATATGCCCCACTGCGCCCCATCATAATTCCACCGGTTGGGAAATCCGGCCCTTGGATAATGCTGAATAATTCATCGTCCGTGATCGCAGCGTTATTCAGAACAGCCAGCAAACCGTCACAAACCTCGCCCAAATTATAGGTCGGCACATTGGTCGCCATACCAACCGCAATTCCGCTGCCGCCATTTACCAAAAAGTTTGGGAATTTCGCAGGCAAAACCTGGGGCTCTTGTAAAGTACCATCAAAGTTCGGATTCCAGTCAATAGTGCCCTTGTCCATATCATCCATCAATGACGCGCCCAGTTTAGACAATTTGGCTTCGGTATAACGCATAGCAGCGGGTTTATCCCCGTCCATACTGCCGAAATTTCCCTGACCCTGGACCAAACATCCACCCATGGAAAAATCCTGGCCCATGCGAACCATTGCCTCGTATATACTGCTGTCACCATGCGGATGATATTTACCCATGACATCACCAACAATACGTGCGCATTTTACGGTGGCACGAGTGCTAGGTGCTACATCATTCATAACATATAAAATACGACGATGAACAGGTTTGCACCCATCGCGCACATCGGGCAATGCACGATCCACAATAACAGACATAGCATAGTCCAGAAAGCTGCCGCGCATTTCGTGTTCAAGCGCGCTGGTTGGAACTTTGATTTCTGGGGAAATTTCATTAATTTCAGACATAAAAAATACTCCGTTTTTTTGCACAAGAACCATAGCAAATTGTGCCGCGGCGGGCAAGGGAAATAATCCAAAAAAATCAAAAAATAATTAAAAAAAATGCCATG
>CAZHPG010000070.1:0-4146 GCA_964534055.1 uncultured Muribaculaceae bacterium
TTGGGGACATTGGGCGGCACTGTGAATGTTTTGACTGGATCACTTCTTAAGCAATAATTATTTATTGTATGGCAAGTATTAAAAACCTGGCGCGGCCATAGGTTTTATCTTTCATAATTTTTAATCTTTCGGGCAGGGATGGTATATTAAAATCTCTTTCAATTTCCCATACAATTATCGCGCCTGATTTTGCAACAGACGTGATTTTTTTTATAAATTCTACGCCCAATTCAGCATTTGAATATGGGGGATCAATAAAAATTAAATCGGCATCCAATCCAAATTTTGAAATTGCAGAAATCGCGTCAACCTGGGCAATAGTGCCGTTCGCGCCATCTAAAGATACCAAATTTTTTTTAATTGTTTTTATTGATTCCGCATTTGTATCGGTAAAAATCGCACGTGCGTTTGGCATGCGCGAAAGACATTCCAGACCGAACGCGCCACTGCCAGCAAAAGCATCCCAGATAATTTTTGGGGAAATATTGCCCAACATATTAAACAATGCGATTCGGGCTTTGTTTTGGGTTGGGCGGGCATTATCAGGCGGCAAATGTAATTTTTTGCCACGCCAACGTCCCGAAATAATTTGCAAATTCGAATCCATGCTGTAAACTATAAAACAAATGAATAAATTTATCAAAGAAACTTTAATACTGGCGCTTCGGGCTGCATCCCATGGTGATGTGCCGATTGGCGCGGTCATCGTTCGCGATGGAAAAATTATTGCACGTGGTGAAAACCAGGTTCAATTAAAGAAAAATCCAACACTGCATGCGGAAATTGTCGCAATAAATAAAGCATGCAAAAAACTGGATGCAAAGTTTCTGGATAATTGCGAAATTTATGTCAGTCTTGAACCGTGCGCAATGTGCGCAACCGCAATTTCTTTTGCACGAATCGGGCGCGTGATTTTTGCCGCGACTGACGAAAAAGGCGGCGGAATTTTGAATGGCGCACGTGTTTATGAAACCCAAAAAAATTTGTTCAAACCAATCGTCGTTCACGATTCAGAATTATCAGACGAATCGGCAAAATTATTGAAAAGTTTTTTCAAGAAACTACGCGTTTAAATCAAACTTTTTCCGGTCATTTCTTTTGGTTGCTTAATTCCCAAAATTTTCAGCATGGTTGGTGCAATATCAGACAGACCACCGCTTTTTATTTTAATATTTTTTAATCCTGCGATTATAAATGGAACCCTGTTTGTAGTATGTGCGGTCCATGGCGAATGCAATTTTTCATTCCACATTTTTTCTGCGTTTCCGTGGTCTGCGGTTATTAAAATTGCCCCACCCAGTTTCAAAACCGCCGGCACCAAGCGCGAAAGTTGTGCGTCCAAAAATTCCATGGAACGAATTGTTGCGGCTTCGTTGCCAGTGTGTCCGACCATATCGCCGTTGGCGTAATTCAGAATTACAACATCAAAATTTTTTAATTTTGGCAGCAGGGCGTCAGTGATTTTTACCGCTGACATTTCGGGTTTTAAATCAAATGTCGCAACGTTTGGCGATGGGATTAAAATCTTTTCTTCGCGCGGGAAATCAATGGTTCTTTCGGCGTCAAAAAAGTAAGTAACGTGATTATATTTTTCGGTTTCAGCGATTCGCAATTGGCGTATATTTGCCGCCGCCAAAACATCACCCAGTGTATTTTTTATTGGAATGTCCTGTAAAAGTGCGGGAATTTTTTCATCCAGCCCTTCGCCATATTGTGAAAAAGCCAGCATCCGCGAGCCTGAGCCAATCAGCATGCGCAAAATCTGACGCGCACGATCAGATCGGTAATTACAAAAAACGATTCCATCTTTTTCAGTTATTGGGCATTTTTCAATTATGGTTGGACGGATAAATTCATCCGATTCGCCGCGATCATATGCCGCGCGCAATGCAGCCTCTATCCCGGGGGCAGACAATTCTGATTTTGCATTTGCGATTGCATTGAATGCTAATCTGGTTCTGTCCATATTTTGATTTCGGTCCATTGCGTAATAACGACCGGACAATGTTGCAAAGTCCCAAGAATTATTTCCAGATAATGCACGCTTTATTTTTCTGATGTATTTCAAGGCGCTGCGCGGCGGCGTATCCCGACCATCTGCAAAGAAATGAATATGAATTTTTAATTTCGCGTCCAATAAACGTTGTGCGATAAAAATTATCTCGTTTATATCTGCGTGAATTTTCCCATCAGACATCAGTCCCATCAAATGAACAACCCCGCCGCGTTTTTTCATATCGCGGATAAATTCAGCCAGGGGGCGATTATTATCCCAATTTTCATTTCGGAATCGTTGCAAGAATTGATTGACTATACGGCCACTGCCGATGGTTATGTGGCCAACCTCGCTGTTGCCCATTGTTCCGGCCGGCAATCCAACCGAGGTCCCGCTGGCGCGTAAAGAAGTGTTTGGATAATCGCGCCGTAATTTATTCAGAAAAGGCATTTTTGCCAATGCGACAGCGTTATGCTTTTTTGCCGTGCTGATGCCGACCCCATCCATTATACAAAGAACAATTGGTTTCGTATTCATAGCAGGCATTATATCATAAATATGCTTGATTGAATTTCATAATTTTTGTATAATCAATCAGAAGGAAAAAAATATGAAAAAAATTCTATCGTTATTCGGATTGATTGCTGTTGCTGCTTGCGGCGGCTATAACAGCGGCGAATATTACAATACACCAACAGTTGACTATGTAGAGCGTCTGGATCTGGGCACGGCTGAGCATTCAGATACTTTCTTGAATCAATTGGCAATGAATTACCGGTCTTATGCGATTTTTAACGCGCGTCAGTCTGGCTATCCGGATATGGGCGAAATGTTTGCGCAGAAAGCAGTGGTTTCTTTTTCAGGCGAAACACCATTGCCAGAATCCATGGACGATTGGAAAATTAATGATCAAAGTTTGGGATTTGAATTATCGCGGGCATGCCAAGATCTTATCAATATGTTAAGAAATGATATGTCTGATTATTGCCCGATAGAGGCAGCCGAAGCCCAGGCGAAATTTGATTGCTGGCTGACTGCATCATCAACCGGCCAGGAATTTACCGCTAATGAATGCCGTGCCAGATTCCATACCGCGATGGATCTTTTGCGTCGTGGTGGTCCAAAAGGATGCGGAACTAAACCGTATGTGCAGCCAAAAACAATAAAACCAACGAAAAAGCCTGCGGCAGAACCGGAAATTGTTTATTATCCAGATCCTGTTGGGGTTGTGCCTGCGCAGATGCGTGCACGCGAAGGTATTATCTTTGTTGTAAATCCGGAACCTGTGCCGCCAATCGTTGTCAATCAAACCATTTATGGTGGCGATAAAACCGTGAATTCCAGCCGCACAAAATATAGCAGCAGGGTTCATAACAATAACAATAATAATAACGATATTAACAGCAATAATAAATCAATCAGTTCGTCCGAAAATTCATGGAGCAACAGTTCGTGCCCAGCAAAGGGAAATGATGCAGCACCGTGTAAAAATGCAGAAACTTGTCCCGCGAAAGAGGGCGCGCCGTGCAAAAATGCGGAAACTTGTCCTGCGAAAGAGGGCGCGCCGTGCAAAAATGCGGAAACTTGTCCTGCGAAAGATAATGAAACAACCCCGTGCAAGGCCGCAGAGCCTATCCTTTCGGATCCTATCTTTGCGTCCGAGGATGCCCCTGCGGATTATCTTCCGACCGAAGACATTCCTGCAATGCCCGATGAAACTGTTGAAACGGTTAACGCCGCGGATTTTATTCCAGCAGAACCAGAATATGACGATGGGGTATCACGGCAAGAATTTATAGAGATGATGCAACTTATGCGGGAAGAAATTCGGAATATAAATGGCCGTTTGGGCGATAACAAGCCGGAACGCTCGGTTTTAAAGGTCCAGCAGATACCATTAGAACCAAAACAGCATATAATGGAAGAAGTGTTCGAGGTTCATTTTGACTTTGATAAAGCGGTTATAAAACCAGAATATGAAGAAGTTATCAAAAAATTGGCCAAGACGACCCAGGAAAACCGCAATGTAAAGGTTTCTGTTGTTGGGCACACTGACACCACCGGCTCGCAAGATTATAATTATGCATTGGGCGGCCGCAGGGCAAAGTCTGTGCGCGATATGTTGGTTGCATACGGTATTCCATCTGATC
>CAZHPG010000071.1:0-4064 GCA_964534055.1 uncultured Muribaculaceae bacterium
GGCTTGTAAATAGTCTTTTTTTGCAATATTCGCAATTTTGCCGTTTGTAGCCGTCAGGTATGCTTTTTTATATTCTGCAAAATCTATAGAGTTATCAATGTATTGTTTTGTTAAGTTGATAACGTTTATTATATAGCCTGCCGGCTTTTTTGACGATTCTGCATCGTCTTTTGCCAATTTAATGATTTTTTGCAGGTTTGATGGGGAAACTTCGGTCTGAATCGGGGTGTTCAATTTTAAGAATTCTCTAGATTTATCAATGAACTGTATCCGATAGTTATCAATGTTTTCAACTTCAAAAAATTGCTTGTATTGGTTTGTCAGTATTCCCAACAACTCGTCCAAAGAATGCTCTGACAGTCGTCCAACTATATGGGTAAAGGCGTCCATTGTATTTTGGTCCGCGTCAGAATTTATCAATTTATGAAATGCGTCGCGTAACAGACGGCGCTGATCAGCGTCAGATACTAATCCCCATGCGGGTGCTATGCCCGCCTCTATTGGAAACCGACGTAAAACCTCTTCGCAAAAGCCGTGAATGGTTTTAATTTTTAATATATCTGGATTATCTATATAGGTGTAAAATATTTCGCGGGCATGTGCCAAATCCACATCGGTTGGGACTTTATTATACACGATACCGGTCAGCATATCTGCCAGTGTCGTATCGTCAAACATGGCCCATTTGCGTAATGCATCCAAAATTCTGTTTCGCATTTCTGAAGCGCCGGCATTCGTATAAGTCAGACACAAAATTCCGTTTCTGGAATCGCTACGAAATAAAATGCGCAGCAAACGCTGCACCAAAACGCTGGTTTTGCCAGTGCCGGCATTGGCCTGGACCCATACATTTAAATCTGGGTCGGATGCCATGGTTTGTTCCGAAGATAGTGTGCGCTTTTGTTTCATTTTGCTGTTGATTGATTACGCTGATTGTAGTATAGATTTTATTATAATTCAAGGAGTCAGATAATGTCAGAAAAACCACGTGTTACCCGTGCCGGAATGGGCATTATGGTAATGGATAAAAATGGACGGGTATTGCTGGGATTACGTAATTCGGATGCTGCATTGGCAGATAGCGATCTACATGGCGAAGGGACATGGACATTTCCAGGTGGAAAATTTGATTTTGGTGATGGCTTGTTCGAAGGCGCGGCGCGCGAATTAAAAGAAGAAACGGATTTGGATTTAATCAGTGCAGAAATTGCTTCTATATCTAACGAGCGCGCGGAGACGGCGCACTATGTAACATTGGGGTTCAAAGCAACCGAGTGGCGCGGCGAAGTAAAAACAATGGAACCCGAAGAAATTATTCGTTGGGAATGGTTTTCTTTGGATGAATTACCAAAAAATATCTATGCCCCAACCCGTAAATTTATAGAAAACTATCGCGCAAACAGATTGACCGGGGATTTGTAATCATGAAAACAAAAAATACAACTCTTTGCGTTGTTATGGATAAAAAGAATAATCGTATTTTAATGATTAAAAAACTTCGTGGCATGAGGGACTTTTCTGAAAAGATAAATGGCAGTGGCAAAGATTTATATAATTTCCCCGGCGGTAAATGTGTGGAAAATGAATCTTTTTATGATTGTGCAAAGCGCGAAACAAAAGAAGAGACTGGGATAACCCCCATTGGGCATACATTGGTTGGTCAATTACAATTTGAATGGTCAGATTTTATGATTATTAATCAGGTTTTTATAACCGATAAATGGTCAGGTGGTATAGTTTGTGATGATGAAGAATGCACGGCTGAATGGGTTGATATGGATAAAATTCCGTATGATAATATGTGGGCTGACGACAAAGTTTGGATTAAAAAAATGTTGGCGGGAAAAAAGTTTCATTACAAAGTAATAGTAATAGATGAGAAAACAACAAAAATGATACCATTGCTCGTAAAAAATATAATGCAACAAAAGACGAGATAAAATCATGAAAAACTATCAAGCAAACAGATTAACCGGGGATTTGTAATTATGAAAAATACTACCCTTTGTGCGATTATTGATAAAGAGAATGGAAATTAAATGACAGTAAAAATAATATTTGAAGCACATTCAACAACATTTGATAACGAAGCAAAATTATCTTCGGGTTGGAATGATGTAGAACTTTCCCCTTTGGGAATTAAACAATCGCATGAGTTAGGCGATAGATATAAAGATGAAGATTTTGATGCTATTTTTTGCTCGGATTTACAACGTAGTTTTAAAACCGCGGAAATAGCATTTGCAGGTAGAGATATAAAAATTATAAAAGATGCCCGTTTGCGTGAATGTAATTATGGAGATTTTACACAGGCTCCATCAGAACAGGTAGAAGAACAAAAAGTAAAACGTATAACGACTAAATTTCCAAATGGTGAAAATTATATGGATACTCGCGAACGTATGCTGGATTTCTTAGAGTATTTAAAAAGCAATTTTAATGGCAAAAAGGTTATGATTATTGGGCATCGTGCAACACAATATGGATTGGAAAATATAATAAATAATATGCCGTATGAAACCCTTGTTACGACAAAATTCAAATGGCAGCCAGGTTGGTTATATGAATTATGATAGTAAAAAATTATTTGACTAGACTTTGGTTTGAAAAATTTACTATCATTGCCAAAGCGATAATTGGAGAGAAAAAGTGGAACTGAATAATTTAATTTTAATTGGTGCCGCAATTGCCGGGGTTTTGGCTATTGCTGGTGTGGTTGCATTATTTTTTGTATCACGAAAATCACAAAAAGCTATGGAATCGATGCTTTTGCTTTTGACCAAGCCAGAGCGGGCAAAGATTCAAGATGCAGCGCGCGTTTTGCATATTGTTATGGCGGACGAAATAACCAAGATAGATGACATATTTAAATCCATGCAAAATACATTGGTTAACCAGATTGGTCAGGCCGCTGCATTGGAAAAAGAATTGGGGGCACGTAATTCAGCACTTGTAGAGACTGCGGACGAAGCAGCCAGAAAAATATCAACCCTGTCATCCAGATTGGAAAGTACATCTGATGGATTCAAGGCAATAGTTACCAGTCGTGAATGGACCGAGGTCGAAGCATCATGCGAACGTTTCCAAAGTCGTATCAACGAGTTATTAAACAGAATTGATTCTGTGTCTAACGAAGCAACTGAACATGCCCGCGTCTTGCAGGGTCATATAGAAAGTTGGGTTGGATCTGGAAAAACTTTGTCTGCCCAGTTGCAGTCAGATATTGAAAATAACACCAGTCAGATGAATTCCATGGTTGTTGAATCCGAAGCGATGCAGCAAAAGTTATCTGAATTGTCCAGTTCAGTCGCGGCTGGCTTTGCCGAGGTTAAGAAAGAAGTTTCAGATTATGAAAATCTGATGACTACTAATGACAAGTTGTTGGGCAACCAATTGGAAAAGATGGATGCATTCACCAAGCAATCAAAGAAATTGCTATCGTCCCAATTGAACAATTTGACCAGCACTGCGAATGCGGTTGGCAGCCAGATTAGACTGGCCGAGGCATCTATTGAAAAGCAAGAAAAAGGTTTGGCGTCTGCGGTTGCAAATCTGATGGAATCATCACAGGCCACCGAAGGGTTTATAAAGACCATCGCAGGCGAAGTTACAGGTTTGTCTGGCAAGTTCCAGATAGAAATCCGTGATTTCGCAACCGGAATTGTTGGGGAACTGACCACGGTTCATAATGTTGCAACAACTACCCTTGCGGATACAAAAACTGCGGCGGGTGCATTCTCGGATTCGGTTCGTGCAATGACCGAAGGTGTGCGCGAGACTTTGATAGAGATGAATGCTGCACATGTTCAACTGACCGGACAATCACAAGAACTGGTCAAGGTTTCATCCGAAACTACCGAGCAATTAAGACCGTTATCCGAGTTGATTGAAAAATATTATACATCCCTGCCCGACCTGACACGCGGCTCGACCGAAATGACCGCCCAACTTTCGGGCGAAATCGCATCATTAGATGTAAAAATTCGCGAGTTGGCCAGCGAGGTTGAAAATTCAATTGCAGGTATTGCAGATTCATCACTGAAATTGGAACACTTGTCGGGACA
>CAZHPG010000072.1:0-4021 GCA_964534055.1 uncultured Muribaculaceae bacterium
CCTCGCCCAAAGTGTTATCAAACGGCAACATTCCCAAACGCTTTATAATATCATTCATTGCACCCAATGAAATCGGCATAAATTTATTATAAAGCGCGGTCCATTTTGGGTCGCCGTCTTGAAATTCGGCTGTGATGATTCTGGCGCGCTCTAAAAATTCGGGATTATTTTTTGCATATTCGGCGGCCAGTGGATAAAAATTATCCAGTTCTTTGGCGGTTATTTCGGTTATGGAGTTTTTTTCTATCCATGCCATAACCAATCCCATCGGCCGTCCCCAATCGCCGATATGATTATAAGATATGGTTTTGTGTCCCAAAAACCTGGCAATGCGATTTAATGTATCGCCAACAATCGATGTGCGTAAATGGCCGATATGCAAAGACTTTGCGACATTATACGCGCCATAGTCCATATCAATAATTTCAGGATTTTTGGTTTTAATTTCTGGTTTTTGATTTATAGAATTAAAAATAAATTCGTCTTTTAATTTTATATTTATAAAACCAGGGCCCGCGACAGAGGCGTCCGACACAAAATTCATATTTTGTATCCGGGGTAAAATAATTTCTGCAATTTGACGGGGATTTTTACCCAACTGTTTGGTCAAAATCATTGCGGCATTGGTTGAAAAATCACCGAATACGCGGTCTTTGGGAACTTCTATACCGACAGCAGATAAATCCGAATTTGCCAATTCTGATATTTCCGCCAGCGCAGATTTAATGGAATCAGATACAAATTGGTAAAGATTCATTATCTATGCCCTATGCTCTATGCCGTATGCTCTAAAAAGCGCGCCATCGGCGCGCTTTTTAAGATGGCATTTTTGTTTCGGTAAATACAACATGCTTACGCACTTTTGGATCGTATTTACGCATTTTCATTTTGCCCTGAGTATTTTCAGATTTTGTATTTTTTGTTTTTGTGTAAAAGAATCCGGTTTCCGGATTATTCATCTTTACGACAATCTTTGACGCTTTTTTCTTGTTAGCCATTTTAATAACCTTTGTATTAGCGGGCGTATTTTAGGGCACGATTCATCAAAAATCAACCGAAATTATTAATTTATTACAATTGCCCAGTCAAAATAAGATAAAGCAATTATAGGTTGTTTTTCCTGGACTGGGCGGCTACAATTTGCGAACTGACTAAACCAAGGTGTATATATGATAAATAATATTTATGAAATGTTACATAAAGCGTGCACAGAAAACAGCGCACGCACATTTTTTGTTCGCCAGGGTGAAACATACGCGGATTTATTGACATCGGTAAAAAAACGTGCAGTGTTATTGGCAAAAAAGTTTAATATTAAAAAGGGCGATGTCGTTGCGATTTTATCTGGAAATACCCCAGAATTTATAAAATCGTATTTTGCAATTACTTCCCAGGGCGCCCAAGTCCTTATGTTGGATACGGGATTATCGTCATCAGAGCACTTGAATATGATGAAACATACCAAATGCAAACTGGCACTGGCGCAGAAATCATATTTTGTAAATGGCGGACCCCAAATGTTTGATATTGAAACATTGGATTCTGTGGATGAAAATGATTTTGTTGCAGCCGATGTAAATTTGGATGATTTGGCTATGCTTTCCTTTACCAGTGGCTCGACAGGAAATCCCAAAATCGTTGGTCTGACGCATAATAATATCGTATCTTTGGGCAAAGGTGCGCAGTTTTATAGCCCTGTGATTAAACCCGGCTATATGTATTATGGGTTTTTGCCGCTGTATCATATTTATGGGGTTGTGATAAATATTATTTCCCCAATAATGACCAGTTGCTCTTTATTATTACAACCTTCGTTGAATCCAAAGGAATTTTTAAAAGATTTTCAACAATATCACCCAGAGGTTATTCCCGCAGTTCCGCGCGTATGGGAAGGATTTTACAAAAAAATCATAAGCAGTATGAAAGAAAAGCATGTGTATGGTTTGATGCGCGTCGTTATTGGTATGCGTGGATTTTTAAGATTGGTTGGTTTGGGTTTTATTGTGAAAAAATTGACCCAACCGATTCAGGATATATTTGGTGGGCGGGTCAAGGTCTTGATTTCTGCTGGCGCAACATTAAAGCCACGTGTGCGTAAATTTTTTGAGAGTCTGGGGTTTGTTGTCGGCGATTGTTATGGCTTGACCGAAACCACGGGACCCTCGAATTTTAACTTTCAGTTCAAGATGGAAAATGGACGAACATATTATGCGGGGCCATTAATTGGAAATGAAATCAAAATTCATAATCCAAACAAGGAAGGCGTTGGCGAAGTCTGGATGCGCGGAAATATGGTAATGCCGGGCTATATTGGAAATGATGCCGCAAATGCAGAGGCATTTGAAGATGGCTGGTTCAAGACAGGCGACCTTGGGAAATTAGATAAGAAAAAGCGCTTGATAATCAAGGGTCGTAAAAAACAAGTAATCGTTTTAGATTCAGGTAAAAATGTATATCCAGACGAATTGGAAGATTTATATCTGCAAAACGATGATATCTTGGCTGCAGCAGTGCTGGAACGCGTTATAAAGGGCAAAGTTGTTGCCTATGGCGTATTCCAAGTAACCCCAGGCACCAGCGTTTCTAAAATCAGCATGTTGCTGAAAGCATCGAATCTGACGATTGCACCGTATAAATGGGTCAGCCACTTTGCAATAACCGAAGAAGAATTGCCAATGACCAGTGCAAAGAAAACAAAACATCATGAAATAGCAGCAATGCTGGACCGTGGCGAGTTCAAGAATACGTCAGAATAAAAAAATCCCGCCCATCCGTCTTCGCGTCGCTACGCCGAGATTTCAATGGGCGGGGATTTAATTTATTATTTAGCGCGTAAAATCTTGTTTAACTTTGTTAAATATTTCTTCGGTTGAATTCGGAATTCTTTCAGTAGAATAATTCGTAAAAGTATACCCAGTATTAGGAGGGCGCATTGGAGATGCATTAATAAATGGATTTTTTTGGGCATATACTTGTTTAAGGAATAAATACGCAAATTCACAATATGCAGAACATGTCAAAGTTTCTTTGTTCGAATTTTTACAATGGTCAAGACAATAAAATCCGGCTTTTTCAATATGAGAGAGTCCATCTATAAGTGTAATATGAGAAAACTCGGACAATGTTCTAGATTTTAAAACCGAAATTTCTAAATTTGGCACTTTAATTGTTTTTGGGTTCATATCTATGACCATACTTTGTATACATTCTCTGATGGAAATTGTAGACACAAATTTTATGAATTGCAAATAAAAATCCCGCCCAAATGGGCGCCGAGACTGCGCGGCATTCGTTCCCGTTCGAACTTCGCGTTTATTGGCGTAAATTACGTCCCCATTCTGGCAATTCGTTTAATAATAATTTTTCTCCATCCCAATCCAATCTGAAATAATTTGCGTTTGGTATACCGCCAACCGACGAATCAAATTCCGGAAATTTAGTCATGAAAGCCCTTGCGATACCGCCATGCGTTGATATGCCAATATTTTTATAATCGGATGTTTTTGCAATCTCAGTTATGGCAGCAAACAATCGAGAGGCAGAATTATTACGGCTTTCGCCATTTTCTGGCGTGAAATCAGGATCAAGGATAACATTTTTTGGCATTACAATTATATCTTTTGAAAAATCCATTTGAACATCGTCTGGATTATTTGCTATATGAACAATTTTGCCCTCTAGTACACCATTGTTGCGCTCTTTTAAACCGGCATGTATTAAAATTTTTGTATTATTTGGCTTTGCAACAATTTTTGCGGTTTCATGTGCCCGAGACAAAGGCGATGTATAAATTATATCCAAATTGACAGATTCCAAGGCGGTTGCTAGTTTATTTGCCTGATCAATACCAGTATTATTTAAAGGAATATCCTCCCAACCCTGATTGCGTTTTTCTTTGTTCCAATCTGTTTCACCGTGCCGGAAAATATATAAATGTTTTATCATATTTTTATTCTTGTTGCATAATTATATACACTGAATTTTAAAAATAAAACTAAAAAACAAAATACCCCGCAGGGGG
>CAZHPG010000073.1:0-3861 GCA_964534055.1 uncultured Muribaculaceae bacterium
TCGTCCTGCGCAGCACAAACAGCGCCAAAAACGCCGCAATCAGCGCGAGATAGAAAGTTATAAACGCGATGCAAATTTAAAAATCCCAAATGATTTTGATTATAAATCATTATCCGGGCTGACAAACGAACTGATTCAAAAATTATCGCAAACACGACCGGAAAACATCGCTGATTTATCCAGGATTTCTGGAATCACACCTGCTGGGATTATGGTTGTTCTGCGGAAAATTAAAACTGGAAATTCGCAAAACGCTGTATTAAACTGACACACGCGCCGGCCTAGCTCAGTTGGTAGAGCACCTCATTCGTAATGAGGGGGTCGCAGGTTCGAATCCTGTGGCCGGCACCAGTTATCTTTGTATAAAATCACCTATTATTTTGCGTTTTAACGCTTCTTGGATATACAAATCCGGAAATCCAATCCAGCTCTCTGGCAAGCTTTCTTTGAAACAACCATTTTTAAATTTCGGTGGACAGTTAACACAATCGTCAGTTCTGTCTTTTGTATTCGAAAGGGTCAAAGATGGATTTTCCAATTCTTTAACTTTAATTATCTTTTCTGCTTTTTTAATAAACTGTGGCGCAAGATCTTGTTCGATAAATTCTTTCTCTGATTTTTTTATACCCTCTTCTTTTGCAAAATATTCCCAATCTGTGCTGGAATGACAACCTTCATACCAACTTTCTTGTGCCATTTCTGTTGCCAGATCCATCAAATTTATACTTTTATTTGGGCAGTGGTCAAAATAAATATATTCTAAATATCGAAGTATTTTTTCATCTGCTTTTAAATGCATTCCGGCAATTTCATTTTTTCTATGTTGCGCACAATACCCCTTGGGATTTCTTTCGCAATTTGACTCATAAGAGCAAGCATTGCAAATCTTTTTAATCTCTTTTGCCTTTTTGCAATTGCTTTCCCTGGACGATTGGAAAGAGGCAGAGTTATATTTGCATTTTTTCTTACAAAGAAAGCAGTGTTGTGCCATATAAAATCCTTTTGACAAAAAATTACCACCTTTGGCAACAAAGTCAAATTTTTATGGAAATTCTAAAAATCTTGTATTAAAATCAGGCACATGCAAATAAAGAACATAATTATTATATAATAATCAGCACTGCGCTTTGGCGGTTGCTGGGGCGCATAGCGCCCTTTATTATTATCAGGAGCAAGCAATGCCATACCCAAAGACCGAAACAAAAGCAAACTTTCCAGAACTGGAACGCCAAATACTATCTTTTTGGCAGAAAGACGATACTTTCCATAAAGCGCTTGCTACAAACGCCGCAAAAAAGCCGCGTGTTGATTTCTCTTTTTATGATGGTCCGCCAACCCCCAGCAGCAAACCTCACGTTGGTCATTTGGGCGTATCTGCTGTAAAAGATATGGTGTTTCGCTATCGCACAATGCGGGGCGAATATGTTTCGCACCAATTCGGATGGGATGTTCATGGTCTGCCTGCTGAGGTAACAGTTGAAAAACAAACTGGCTGCAAATCTATCGACATTGTTGCCAAAGATGGCATCGCGGCTTTCTGTGATATGTGCCGCAGCGGTCTTATGCTGTATGCCGATGAATGGCGTGGATATATCAACAGAATCGGTCGTTGGGTCGATTTTGGCAGTGATGGTCAGGAATACATAACTATGGACACTAACTACATGGAGTCCGTTCTGTGGGCATTAAAAAGCCTGTATGAAAAGGGTCTGTTGTATGAAGATTACAAAGTAAATCCATTTTCTTGGAAACTTGGAACCGTTGTATCAAATGCCGATGCAGCAAAAGAATATGTTGATGTTATTGATGATGCGATTACTGTTTGGTTTGAATTGACAGATGGACGACGCGTTTTGGCATGGACAACGACCCCATGGACATTGCCTGGGAATTCGGCATTGGCAGTAAACCCAAAGATGAAGTATTTGGTTATGCGTGATTCTGATGGTGCGGAATACATCATTGCTGAATCCAGATTAAAGGCTTATGAAAAACAACTGGCATCCGCTGAAAAAGTTGGGGAATTAAATGGCGCGGATTTGGTTGGATTAAAATACAAACCATTGTTTGATTATTACAATGACGAAAAGTTGTACTCAATCATTCCTGCTGATTACGTTTCTGATTCTGATGGAACTGGAATTGTTCATATCGCGCCAGCCTATGGCCAGGAAGACTTTGTCGCTGCGCGTGAATTTGATAACGAATTTCCAGTAATCTTGAATGTAGATGATTATGGAAACTTTACAAATGATGTGAAAGATTGGGCTGGCGAAAACATCTTTGACGCATCACCAAAAATTATTCAGTATCTGCAAAGCAATGGTCATCTGGTTAAAAAAGAACAATACAAACACAGCTATCCGTTTGATGATCGCACTCATACAAAGTTGATTTATCGCGCGACAAATTCTTGGTACATCAATGTGCCGGGCGTGCGCGACAGATTGCTGGAAAATAATAAACATGTAAACTGGACCAGCGCTGGCGAAAGATTCCGTTCTTGGATTGAAAATGCACGGCCTTGGGCAATTACTCGTAATCGTTTTTGGGGAACTCCATTACCAATTTGGAAACGTGGCGACGAAATCAAAGTATTTGGTTCAATTGCAGAACTGGAAGAATTTTTTGGCGTTAAAATAAATGATCTGCATCGTCCAACTTTGGATAAGTTGGAAAAGGATGGATGGAAACGTATCCCTGATGTTTTAGATTGTTGGTTTGAATCTGGGGCTATGCCTTTTGCCGCTTTGCATTACCCGTTTGAGAATAAAGACAAGTTTGATAAAACTTTCCCTGCTGATTATATCATCGAGGGCATTGATCAAACACGCGGTTGGTTTTATACACTGATGGTATTGGCAACGGCTTTATTTGATAAACCTGCATTCAAAACCGTTTCTGCAAATGGTTTGACATTGGACGAACAAAAAAGAAAAATGTCGAAATCTTTGGGGAATTTCGAAGACCCCAGCAAAGTCTTTGATGATTACGGCGCAGATGCAATACGACTTTATTTATTGGGTAGTAATTTTATCAAGGGCGAACCAGTATTGATTGATAAGGCCGGTAAAGTATTTAACGAGCCTATTAAAAATATAATGACTCCTCTTTGGAATGCGTATCACTTCTTTACTCTTTATGCGAACGCTGGAAACATAGTCCATAGCCATCAGCCCACAGCCATCAGCCAAAACATTCTTGATAAATATATTTTGGCAGAATTGGATGAACTGATTGGCGTGGTGTCCATTGCTTTGGACGAGTATAAACCTGATATTGCAGTTCGCGAATTTACCAGATTCTTGGAAATCTTGAACAACTGGTATATCCGTCGTTGTCGGGAAAGATTCTGGGACGAAGAACAAACTGCATTTGATACTTTGCATTTTGTTTTGACCAAGGCGTGCAAATTGCTGGCGCCGCTTGCACCATTTGTCAGTGATTATATCTATCGCAATTTAACTGGCAAAGAATCTGTTCATTTAGAGGCTTTTCCAAAATGCGAAAAAAACAACAATGTTCAGTTGATGGATGATATGCGCCGTGTCCAGATGATTGTTGCAACTGGAAAAATGCTGCGTGAAAATTATAAATTGCGTAATCGTTTGCCATTGAAATCTTTGATGATTGTCGGCGCAGATATGAATGAATTTTCAGATATTTTGCGTGATGAACTGAATGTAAAATCAGTTGTATTTTCATCTGACATTTCATCGGTTGCTGATTCTTTTGTGTATCTGATTACCCCAAAGATCGGTGCGCGGTTGGGTAATAAATTAAAGGATATTATTGCCGCCAGCAAGCAGCCAGGATTTAATCCATCTGAATGGGGCCTATTAGATGACGAATATGAACTGC
>CAZHPG010000074.1:0-3850 GCA_964534055.1 uncultured Muribaculaceae bacterium
CATAAATGCCAATGGCAAAAACACCACTACATGGGTCAGAATCGTTGCAAAAATTCGCACCGCGACTTTTTTTGTTCCTTCGACTGCGGCATCTTCTGGCGGCATTCCTTTTTCTATCATTCCCAGTGCCGACTCGATTAAAATAATAGCATCAGTAATCAAGGTCCCCAGTGCAGTTGCAATCGCCAATAATGTCATAGAGTTTATTGTAAAGCCCGACAAATCCATAAAGAACAATCCCGCAACCAAGGACGCTGGAATCATAACGCCAGCAATTATTGTTGTCCGCCAATTACGCGTGAATACCAGCAAAACAATTATGGTCAATGCCAACCCCAAGAAAATATCGCGCAAAGTGTTGTTTGTTTCATTTGCAATCGCAATAGAGGAATCAGAAATTATTTCCATGTGTGCATCTGGAATACGTGTCTGCATAGATTGCTCCATCGCAGGTATTTGTTTACGCAAATTTTCCGATATTTTTATTGCATTTCCATCGGACGCTTTTACCACTGATAAAATCACGACAGGCTTGCCGTTATATCTGGCGCCAGTTTCCACATCCCTTGCAGAATCCGCTACTTGCGCAATTTCACGCAATGGGAAATTCTGACCCTCGGCCGTCGTAATACGCAGGTTTTCTATATCGGCAACACTGGAAAATTCACCAATAAAACGTATGTTGTTTGAATCTGTTCCCTGCTCGATACGTCCACCCGGAACATTCAGATTTTGCATGCCCAATGCCGCCACGACATCCATCACTGCAACGCCGCGTGCCGCCATCAATTCCGGATTCATCCAAATCCGCACTGCACGTTGCTCGCCCCCGAAAATACTTATCCCAGCGACACCCTTGGTCGCGGTAATTTTATTGGACAGCACATTGGTCGCGTAAAATTCCAAATCGCGCGGGGAAGCGCCTGTTAAAACAATGTCCATGACCGATTCTTGCAGCGGATTTAATTTTTCAACAACAGGTTGTTTTAATCCTTGTGGGAATTCCGATCCGATTGCATCCAGCTTTGCCTTGACCTCGGACGCTTTGTCATTCACATTTACGCCAAGATTAAATTCCGCCATTACATAACCGCCGTTTTCAAATGCTTGACTGGTAATTTTTTTTACACCTGCGACTTGGGAAATTGCGTCTTCGGCCTTTTGTATCACTTGGGATTCAATTTCCGCAGGCGACGCACCTGGATACACAAGTGTTGCCGTAACCATAGGAAAATCTATGGACGGTGTGCGCTCTATATTCATATTAGGAAATGCAGCGATGCCCAGAACCACCCACAGCAACACGAACATTATGGTTGTAACTGGTCTTTTTACAAAAAACTTAATCATTTTTATCTACCCCGTCTATTACCCTTGTTCCTTCTGCCACCCTGGATAAAACTATTACATCGCCGTCATTCAATCCATATTGAATCAAAACATTTTCAGAATCGCGATTTACGATTTTTACATCTTGGGCGACTGCGATTTTATTTTTGATTATCATTATTTTTCCATCGCGAACGGCTGATGCTGGAATGAAAAATCCGTTATATTTTTGTTCGGCAAATTGTTCACCATCGGCCGCGCCGGCTGTTTTTATCTGATACATTCCAGTATCTAAATCAACCTTGCCGGAAACCGAAATTATGCGACCCTGTTCGCCAACTTTTTGACCTATGCCAAACTTATGCACACGCGATCCTGACACATAGGCTTGGTTATTTTTTATAAATAAAGGTTCGCGCAATACGCCCAATTGTGCAACAGCGACCATAGTATCTGCAGGCGCTGCCGATGCACGCGCAGCATTAAATACTTCGCGTCTGGATTCATGATAAATTGAATATACGCGATATCCAATCCAGCCGATCAGCATAACGCCAATTAAAATGTAAATAAGTTTTATATGTTTTTTCATTTGTTTAATTTCTTTATTTGTTCTTGTGCCATAACAATGTTGTATTTTGCATTCAACACCGCCATATCCATCTGGGCCGCCGTCGCCGAAACGTCCGACAACTCAACCGCGCTGGTTTGACCGGCTTCGAATCTTTCAAGGCTATAACCATACGCCTTTTGCGCCAAGCTTCGCGCATTTTCTAAGTTTGCTAAATTTCCGCGCAGATGGGCATACTTTTCTATCGCTGTTCTGTATTCTTCTGTTTTTAACTTTTTAGACTTGTCCAAATCTTGACGTGCCATTTCCGCATCCATCGCAGCCGCAGTTGCGTTCGCGCGGGTTAAGCCACCATCAAAAATCGGAACACTAAGCGACAATCCCCAATATGCATTCTGTGTTTTATTTCCATGCCACATCTCGTAATCTTCATGGCTGGCGATATAATTATAAGACGCTGTCGCGGCCAGTGTAGGCAAGTGTCCGGCGCGCTTGGCACTGGCATTTTTTTCATACATTTGGACTTTATTTTCCAAAATATCCCATTCCGGATTGCTTTCCATATTTCCTGACTGCAGCGCATCAAACGAGGATGGAAAATCATCGGTCAAAACCAAATCTTCATTCACATCAATACCGGCCATTATTTTCAACATACGATTTGCAGTATCACGATTAAACTTTGCATCCGACAGGTTTATTTCCTTGGCGGCAATTTCTGCTTCTATCTTTACCAGATTTGCGCGCCCAGGACGCCCCGTGTCTGTCAATTTCTTTCGAGAGGCATATGATTCATTCAAAGTTTTTTCAGCAATCTGAACAGCACCGTCGGCCATTTTTGCCGTCCAATAAATTTGCGCTGCCGCATAACGTACTTCGCGCCCAGTCAACTCTTTCCCCAACTTTGACATAGCGACCGCATTACGCATAGCGTCTACTGCATTTCCTATTTTGCCAAATGTATATATCGGCTGACTGACGGTTACCCCAGCCACCAAAATATTATCAGAAATTGTTATATTATCACCAGATCCCGTCATATTGGAAATCAATCCCCCCAGTTCTGGCGGCAGTTCGACCCCATTCGGATTACTGGGCTTTTCAACATTAACCAGATTCATATAACTGGCCGTACCATCAACATGGAACCAACGATTAGAATTCGCCGCATCCAACTGAGCCGATGCTTTTTGAACATTTGCATCCGCACTTTTTATATCGTTTGATTCTTGCTCTATCATTTTTACAGCGTCATTAAACGACAGATCCCGCGCATAACATGGTGCGGAAATCAAAGATGCCACCGACATAAACGGCAATATTAAATATGCCCAAAAACTTTTTTTAATTTTCATTTATTTCCTCGCTTCTTTTACATCAATATTCATATTTTCTTCTTTCATTTTCATCACTAACTCGTTTATGGTTCGCAATGCGCCGGTCAGACGGGCTTCGTCTGCCTTGTTCAATCCGGCAAAAATTTCCATTATGCGCATCCGTAATAATTCCATGGTCTGAACCGCCAGTTTTCTTCCCTTGTCTGTCATTGAATACCAAGTGTTACGTCTGTCTGATTCATCAATTTCACGACGCACCAACCCCTTGCTTTCCAGAATACGAAATGTCGCACACAGGTTTGATGTTGGCGTGCATTCGCGTGCAGATATATCTTTCAGCCGCGCACGACCGCCCAGATGTAAACGCACCAATAATTCCAGCTGCTGACGCGGATGGCGAAAAAAAACACTGTTGCTTGTATTCAGCCTGTCCGTCAGCCACGCCAAAATAATCATGTTCTGTTCAATAAGATTTACAAATTCTTTATGTGGCATTTTTCCCCGATTTATTAAAAGTTAAAATCATTATAATTTATAATAATTGAAAATCAAGGTAAAAAAGTTCCCGCGAATTATTCGCGGGACTAATGGTCATATTATTTGATTTTTCAGG
>CAZHPG010000075.1:0-3780 GCA_964534055.1 uncultured Muribaculaceae bacterium
GTATTGCCGCATATAACAAGGACGATTTGATTACCAACAGCTGGTTGTTTGGTATTGCTGGTGATGAAAAGCCGGCCGAAGTATGGAAGTCCGCAGGCACCAGTTTCACATGTAACAAGGATTTGTTTGATTTCAGCCTGATGAAACAGACCTCTACGGTCGCGGTTGTTGGTGCGGGCGCAACGGTTTTGGGTACCGGTATTACAGCGGCATCCAGTATCGCCGCACAAAAAGCAAACACGGGTATTTTTGATTGTAATAATGAAAATCACCGCCAAGAGTTGCGTCGCGCAATCCGTGACAATAATTTGGAAGGCGCATTGAATCTGTATATCAGCAATGAACAAGTATCTAAAAGTTCAGATGAAGATAATAAATCCGATTCATCACCCAAGATAAAGCCCAGTGATACTAGCATGGAAGAGTTAGCCTGTAAAAATATTGTGGATTTACAAGAGGTTTTACAGGAAATCAAGGGGGATCCGTGCTATATAAACGCCAGCTCGTTCAGTCTGATTTTGCAAGTAGATGGAAATGGCAATTCTGTTACCAAAACTACCAATAACAATGGACCGGTTTGTGAAAATACAAGATGGGCCAGTATTTTGTTGGATACATCGCGTCGTTGCACAGAGTCAGAAGATTGCGTGGAAAATAAAATAACCAAGGCCGAAGTTGATAAACTGGCCAGCAATTTATCCAAAATTTCTGACGTGTTACGTAATGGTGGTAAAGAAATGAACAAGATTGTTCGGAACTCGCTGATTGCGGCGGGCGCGGGCGCAGGTGCAACCGGTTTGGCGACCGCGATAACGGCATTTGTTGAAAAGAATAACATCAACTGTCGCATCGGAAATGATATGGAACGTGTTGCAATGGGAAAAAGTGGCAGCATTGATTCATTGAAAAATTTCTATGTTAAATGGAATTTAAGACTTCCTGATACAGTTGGTCCATCGCCCACAGTTGTGGTAACAAATTGCGCCAGCTGGAAAAGCGCATGCGCGGCGATAAAGGATATGGAACAATGCACAGGCGTGGCATTACATTACAAGCCGATCGGTGCGACATCCACAACGGTTGTTTACAATGCTTGCGCGGTGAATAAAAATATCTGTACGGAAAATGTTCCTGTCGCGGCAAGTTATGGTGCATGTCAGCCGGGCCTGAGCCCAACCCCAAACCCAGGTATAATAATAGGAACCGGAAGCGAGACGGTTGCGTATTAATAAAAAATCCGGCGTGGGTCGGATTTTTTTATTTTCAGAATGAAAAAACTTCACTTGATAAAAAAATAAATTTATCACATTATTTTATGGATGGGATGGCAAATGTATTTGCCCGAATCGGAATAATATACTAGTATAATTATTATTCAGAAAAGAAAGAGAGAGTAAATATACGACAAACCCGCAGAAATCTGGGCGTAAATACAGATGGAGTTTTAAAGGGTTGTCCAACACAAGCAAGAAGTTATTCATGAAAAAATTGATATCGTTTTCATTTTTATTTTTTCTTGCATTGCCGCTGCATGCGGGAATCACAGCAAAAAGTTATGTAGTGGGCAAGGGTAGCACTTTTGCTAACGGCGATATATTAGTTGCCGATGCCACTGATCCAAACGCCGTCAAAGCTGTGACCGCACATGCATCACTCGGGCAAGTTTATGGAACTGCGTCAGGTATGCTTACATTGCCGGCGGGTGGGTATACTCTTCCTGCTGCTACAAACTTGGCATTAGGTGGAATAAAACTGGCCCAGGCGGCGGATGCAAGCCCAGCTTCTTTGGTTGCGGATACTGCAGGGAATAACAATAAGTATCGTGTTAAATTGGATTCTAATGGCATTGCCTATGTACGTGTTCCATGGTATGATACAAACAGTACATATACCGCGGGCACTGGTATCAACATTGATCAATATAATGTAATCAGCGCAACCGGCAGCGATCTTGGTTATACCGATTGTTCTGGTGAATGGACGGCACAGATTGCAATGAATCTTGATCTTATAGAATGTCAAAAATCTGGCCGTGTGGTTACCGTTTCATTTAGATTTACACCAACCTATAGTGTCTCTATGAATTGTGGTAATGACTGGAACACGCTGTGTGCGGGGACATTTATATATTCATATGATGGACCAGGCCACATAGGAAGAGTTAATAACAATGATCCCAGTCGTGCGGAAAACAAGGGCAGCATAAAAATATGTACTTTTTCATCAGCGAATTCCGGGGGGTCCATAACGGATATGTTCGAGATGGGTGTAATGTTTTTAGGACAGGATCCATATTATCAAGACACTGATCAAGGGCAGGGGTTATTTTTCAGAAGCGGGAGGGATCCATACATTGGCAATACGAATCCATTTGATGAAAGCCATACCGTTTTGGTAGATTGCACATTTGTTATTAGTGGCGCAACTTATGAGAGCGGCGAGAGAAAATAATTGTTTCGCGATAATATGTTATCGAAATTATAATATAAATTTATAACAGGGCGGCATTAAATATTATGCCGCCTTTTTTGTTTTCTTCAGAACTTCCATTGGGGATTTTTTATTTTCCACCACGTCTGCATCAATTACAATTTCGGCCAAATCTGTTTTGTCTGGTGCATCAAACATTGGCTGCAATAATAATTTTTCCAAAATGCTGCGTAGACCGCGGGCGCCACTTTTGCGTGCCAATGCCTTTTTTGCAATTGCGCGCAGTGCGTCTTCTTTGATTGTTAATTTCACGCCTTCCATTTCCATAAGCGCCTGGTACTGACGGACAATTGCATTTTTTGGTTTGGTTAAAATTTCCACCAATGCGTCTTCGTCCAATTCATTTAATGTGGTGATAACTGGCAGACGACCAATCAATTCAGGGATAATTCCGAATCGCACCAAATCTTCGGGTTGGACATCTGACAGGTGATTTTTGGAATCACGTTCTTTTTTGCTGGCAACATTTGCGCCAAATCCAATCCCCGCACGATCATTTGTGCGCGCGCCGATAATTTTATTCAATCCATCAAAAGCACCACCGCAGATAAATAAAATCTTGCTGGTGTCCAATGTTAATGTGCTTTCGTTTGGATGTTTGCGTCCGCCACCCTGGGGGGAAACATTCGCGATAGTTCCTTCGATAAGTTTCAGCAATGCCTGTTGAACACCTTCGCCGGAAACATCACGTGTCAAACTGGGGTTTTCGCTTTTTCGTGCAATTTTATCAATTTCATCGATATAAATAATTCCACGCTGTGCACGATCAATATCAAAATTGGCATTCTGGACCAGGCGCGTTAAAATATTTTCAACGTCTTCGCCGACATAGCCGGCCTCGGTCAGTGTGGTTGCATCAGCAATTGCAAATGGCACGTCCAATGTTTTTGCCAAAGTTTGTGCGAACAAAGTTTTACCAGTTCCAGTTGGTCCAATCATTAATATATTTGATTTTTGAACCTCTACATCAGACCGCAAAGCAGCGCTGTGGCGTTTATAATGGTTATAAACCGCAACGGCCAATGTGCGTTTAGCGTCATCCTGCCCGATAATATAATCATTCAAAATTCCATAAATTTTCGCAGGTGTCGGCAAAGCGGCAGCATCGGTCGTGATTTTTTGTTTATCATCATCGGCCAGAATATCATTGCAAAGATTTATACACTCGTCGCAAATGCAAACATTTTTGCCGGTTACGATACGGCGAACTTCGTGCATTGCCTTGCCGCAAAAGCTGCAAATCTGCGGATCTGGTGTTTTTTTGTTTTCGTTTTCAGACATGCTTTACAC
>CAZHPG010000076.1:0-3767 GCA_964534055.1 uncultured Muribaculaceae bacterium
TTTGCTTTTAAAATGTTTTTCGATTTCTTCTTTTTTAGTATCTTTTTTTATTGCAAGATTTTCAAGCGCTTTTTCGTATTTCTTTATATCTGCAAGCATTTTATCTATTTCAGCTTTATATTTCTGAACAATTGGATGTTTTGGGTTCAGAAAATACTCTTCGTCACATGTATATATATCGCGCATCTCATTATAAATGGCATAAGCATATTGATAAACACGCAATGCCGCAAGTTGTAAGGAATCTTGTTCCTCCATCAGCGCTATTTCTTTTTCTTGTTTAGATATTGTTTTTTCAAGTTCTGATACAGAATGTTTCAGAGCCTCTACCTTTTGATAATAATTATCTAATTTTGATTTATCGGCCGGCTTTTTCAGCGATTCCAATTCGGCTTTTGTCTTGTTAAATACTTCCTTATTTACATTATAGCTGTTATAAGCCAAATCAAGTTTTGGATTTTGGATTGGGCTTTGGAAAATATTATTAAATTGATTTTGTGTATCAATAAGAATTTTATCCTCAAATTGCGGCGAACAAATGTCATAATCTGGTTCAAATCCAAAGATTTTGGTGACATCTAATAGCACTCGATTTAATTTTTTTTGCAATGCTTTATCAGATACTTTTATATCGATAACTTCTCCGTCACCAATTTCTTCAGCGGCTAAATAATAATATAAAGTTTCGGGTTTCCGTTTTATTTCGCGCAGAATATCTTTCATAATGTCTTCGATTGCAGCATCCCCTCTAGACCTTAAAATTTTCAATATTTCTGCCTGTGACAGGTTTTTACGAATAAAATCGGATTTTGCGCTGCGTGTTTCTTTGCGAATCTTGTCTATCAAGAGTTTTAGACGATTTTTTTCACGATTCAAGAAGAATATAGTATCTTTTTCAGCCTGAACCTCTTTTCTGCCCGCCGGATTATAATTATTATATTTTGCAACACTATCAGCAGCAGCATATTCAGAATCTGAAGCGATTCTGTTTATATCTTTATCAATTTGTGTAATTTTTTCATCAAAATCTTGTCTTTCGGCATCGCGTTTTGCCTCTGCCTGTTTTTGTTTTGCTATGGCTAAGACCCCAATGGCCGCAATCCCACCAATAATCAGCGCCTTTTTTAATTTTTTTGAAACGGTCATTTTAAAACCTCCATAGGTTATTGTTGAATCTGCCATACAATATAATACATTTATACTATTTGTCAAGATATTATTAAAATTAAAAAATTGTTGGTATGTAATGCAAATGCGTCAAAATTATGCGTATTCATCACGATACTATAATAAAAAATCCCCCGATTGGGGGATTTTTTTATTTTATAAACCCTTTGTTATACAAGTAATCCCTGAATGATGGTATTGAATAGCTTTTGCCAAGTTTAACCTGTTCCAGGCCGCCGACATTACAGAACGTGCTGGCGCCTTCGGCGAACCAATATCCCAGACCCACGCCTGCCCCAACGCCCGCGCCAATCGCCAGACCACGACCAACTGCCTTTTGGAAAAAGCCTTTTTTGCCCTCTGGACTGTTGCCCCAATCTTCATAGGAATCATAGGTAAACGCTATTTCGGCACGTGCCGCGGCAACAACCTTTAATCTGGACACCAAATTGGCCGAATAACCCAATCCTTCGAAATACCCGACCGCCTGGTTCATGCGTTCTATAGTGTTTCCAGCGGACCCTTTCGCCAGTTTTTCACCACTGAACAAATCATCGGTTGCCGCTTTACATGCCCCGCTTAGATCGGCCGTGCTGGTTCCGCCCGTCATCTGTCCCAGGATGTTTCCAAATGTATCACTGGCTGTAATTTTTACATAATCCATAGAATTCGGATTTTTGGTGCCGCCAGCCTCTAATTCTTCCGTTTTGTCCCCGATGGTTATGCTTATCTTGTCAATCGCCTTTTTCAGATTGCCAAATGTCGCATCGTTTGCATCAATCGCCGCGCCCAAGTTTTTCAACATCTCAGCGCGATGCTTGTCATACGCGGCCGTGGAATCCTCGTCCAGCGCAAATATATTTGGACGATTAGATGTTTGGTATCCAATGTCGGTACTTGTTCCAGTAACTTCGTCACGGTAATAGCATGTTCCACTGGAAATTGTTGGAAACCGAACAGTTGGACACTGAACATACGCATCCGCCGTCCCGTTGCAGTTTCCGCGCACAAAGCTATAGGCATCTCCAGCACCGTCAGTGTAATGAACATAGTTATAAGAGCAATATGGGAATCCGCTCGTGGATGTTTGCGGTCGCGATGCATTATTACTGTTTTCATCGCAATTCGTGCCACTAGTGATTTTTATACGACCCAATTTACATATGCCTATGCCATAATTCGGGGAAACCAGTTCGGTAAATGCCTCGGCCGCGCATTTCTTTATGTTATCTTCGGCCTTGGTCAGGGCAGCCGCCAAAAGTTCTGGGGAAGCCTGCTTGCCGTTTATTTGTATATCTTGGGTAAGAGTGGCGTTAAGTGTTCCAGGATTTACGCCTTCGCGTCCGGCTTCGAACGCGGCCCTTTCGTTTTTATTATTCTGATTATCGATAATTGCGCCCATGCCTGCGCCAATACCAGCGCCACCGGCAACGCTTAACGGCACGACCCATTGGCTGGTTCGCCGCATCGCATCAATCTGATCAAACAGGTTCGCATCGCACCGCAATGCAGTGTTCATATTTACAAAATTGCAAACATCTGCGCCGTCTTTCTTTATTATACCGGACCAATTATGTGCGCATACTGGGATTTTGCATGTCATCGCGGTTTCATCAAAAACACCACTGTGCCCATCAGCCTGGATTCCAGCGCATGCCGAACGCGCCGCGCATATATCCACACCCAATTGTGGAATAACTTCGCCGCATGGTTTCGGTGCAGGGATCGGGGCCGGAGTTGTGGTTGAATTGGATTGGCAATCCGGACAATTATTCACGTCCAAACTGGGCATACGCGCCGTAGTTTGAGCATTCTGCAACAGCACGCCAGTTACCGAACCTGGTCGCCCACGGCTGGGCGTTTGGACGGCCGCCGCCAACGCATCTGTCGCGCAAAGCACTGAAATTATTGCCAGACTTGTCCGTATTCTCATTCTCGCTCTCCAATATTACTGTTATTATTATAACATTTTACAAATCAGATTGCACGGCTTTTTTATTTGTGATAGAATACAGGCAAATGAAAAAAATTATTGCTTTATGTTCTTTATTTTCTGTCCTTTGCGTCGCTAATGCGCGCGCTGACGAATGGCTGCCTAATTTCGAAGACATTCCAAAAATGGAAAAAACCTATGTAGTCGAAGATGATGGGTTTGTGTATTCGCAACCAGATGGGAAAATCGCGCAAACAACCATTGCCAGCGAGGAAGTTACCAGACGTCAATTCCAACGCTTTTATCGCGATGCGCTGGATGAATTGGGATGGGAAAATATTACAGATAAACGCAAGATGCAAATTTTTACCAGGGATGGGAATATTTTAAGAATTGAAATCGTAGAAACCGATCCATTAAATGCCAGATTTACATTGGCCCCGAAATAAAAATCCCGCGGATGCGGGATTTTTATTATGAAATTATCAGTTCTTTTCCCTTTGTATCAACACTTACTGTGCCGCCGTCTGTTATTTGACCCGACAGAATTTTATCTGCAATCGGATCTTCGACACTACTCATAATCAAGCGCTTTAACGGACGCGCACCATAAATCGGATCGTATCCATTTTCAGCCAGCCAATCAATCGCCTTATCCGACACATGC
>CAZHPG010000077.1:0-3750 GCA_964534055.1 uncultured Muribaculaceae bacterium
ATAGACACTGTATTGACATCTGGGACATCAAAACTTTACATATCCCAAATCTGTTTTTTTAATTTTTCCGCCCAGTTCCAGCATTATCAATTCGCGTTTTATTTCCGATATATTTTTTTTGACAAGCTGCGTCAATACAGATTCGGAAACGGGAATTGTTCCTATCTTATCCAACAGCTCGCTTTCATTTTTTTCACGTGGTTGTTTATTTTTATTTTTTTCATCGGATACGAAAAAATCATCCAATCCGGCACATAAAATTGCCCTGCCCTGTTTAATCAATCGATTCGGTCCCATTGCGCGGGCATCTGACGGATGCGAAGGAATTGCAAACACCTGCCGCCCAAAAGAGTGCGCAAACTGTGCGGTTGCCATACTGCCGGACTTTAAATCTGCCTCGCCCAGTATCAGTTTTTCAGAAATTCCGGCAATCCATCGATTGCGTTGTATAAAATTGCTGGGGATTGGCGCCATGCCCACGGGCATTTCACTGATTACTGCACCACGTTCTATTATATAGTAATACAGTCTTTCATTTTCAAGTGGCCAAATGTTATCCACACCGCCCGCCAACACTGCAACAGTCACGGCATCACCCGCAGCGCGCAAAGCACCCGTATGCGCGGCAGTATCCGTGCCCATTGCCATTCCACTGACCACAACATTTCCATGATCTGCAAATGCCTGGGATAAATCCGCCATAAAAGACATCCCTGCAGCAGACGCATGTCTGGTTCCGACCATTGCGACGCATGGCCGCGATAAAGCCGCCAAATTTCCACGCACGGTCAAAACAGGGGGATGATTTTTTATTTCTCGCAAAGCCGCCGGATAAATCGAATCGTCATCGCAAATATATTTTATGCCCAAAGAATCGGCCAATTCCATTTCACGATGAACCGAATCAATTAAATCCTGATTCGTATTAAGCGATTCGGCCGCCGCCGCAACCGAACCAAATTTATGAATTAATCCGGCATACGCCACCGGCCCGATGTTGGGCGTGCGAAGAATTAAAAGTTTATTAAATAATTCATGCATTTATTGCAATTACTATTCCCATAATCAACAAACCAACTATGACCAACGCAGCAATCAGTTTTTTTGGATTCATCTGCATCTTTGATTCGGTACCTGACAATAATCTTTTAATATTTTCGCGATGCTGGAATATGCAAAGCGCTGCGATGGCGGTAAATACAATTCCCATCTGAAAGCCCGATGCAAAACCCAATAAAGGCATAACCAAGAATCCAACTATCGCGCCCAAACTGGAATATTTCGTGGTTGCGGCAACCAACAGCCATTCAACACCAACAACCGCAAACATCAATGGATTCACGGCCAACAAAACACCAAACATACTGGCATTTCCTTTGCCACCATGAAATTTTAACCAGATTGGAAAGCAGTGTCCGACAATTGCGATAAATCCGCACAATGCCCCAAATACAGGCGACACAAAATGCGCGCCCAACCATACGGCCGCCGCTGCCTTTGCCATATCCAGTGCCCAAACGCCGACAAATCCACCCAGACCCAAAACGCGCGCCACATTGGTCGCGCCAGTGCCGCCGCTGCCGATTTTTCTGATATCGCCCTTGCCCGTTATTCGAATCAACAGCCATCCAAACGGAATGCTGCCCAATAAATATGAAACAACCAATAAAATTGTATAAATCATTTGCTTTTCCTTTGTCCTGGATGTAAAATAACGCAAAACCAAAGATAATAAAAGGAAATAATAAATGGCAAATCACAAGTCATCTAAGAAAAGAATTCTTATAACCATAAAAAAGAACGCGGTAAATACTGCGCGCAGAACCCAGGTTAAAACCTTTACCAAGAAAGCAGTCAAGGCGATTGAAGCTGGCGACAAAGCAGCAGCAGTTGCAGCAACCCGCACAGCAGAAAGCAAAATCATGAAAGCGGCGAAAAAAACAATGCCGAAAAAATGCGCTGCTCGTAAAGTGTCCCGCCTGACCAAGAAAGTTAATGCAATGAAATAAGATTATTCTTATTAAAAACAAACCCCGCAGATTGCGGGGTTTGTTTTTATAGTTTGTTGATAATATCTTTCAGATACTCTCCGGAATTTAATAAAAATATTTCTTTGCCCATATTTTTTGCATCATTAATCACTGAAAAGTATCTATCTGTGATATTTCTTTTTATATAATCTTTGTCATCACCACGTTTTTTATAATCGGATTCCAAAAGTTTAAGTCTATCTATACTTGGCATTACGAATAAAAAATCTTGCAAATCTAAAGATTCAATCAAATCATAATTATCTTGTTTTGGAACCAATAATAAAGTTTTACCCTGATTTAATTTTTCACGCATATATTTTAAAATATTTTCTGGAAATTCTGGATTTATCTTTTTTACTGAAACTCCGCGAGTGTTATACTCATAATTATTCTGCCCTATATATTCTTTCAGTGTTAAATCCTTGAATAATTTTGACTCTATATCTGCAAATTTATCATTTTGCCGTGCAAGAGTAGTTTTGCCCAATCCAGGATAAACAAATATTGCTTGTTTCATTTTATATATTAATCGCCGCAAAATGCGGCGATTTTATTTTTTTAATTCAGTGGTGCGCCCCAATGCTGTTGAATATTTCTTTCCGCATCCATTGGGCTGATCAAAACCTGGGGCGTTAATATTACAACCAATACATCGCGTTGGCTGGTGGTATCACGACTGCCGGATAATGCCATAAAGTCAGGATCGCCAATACCATAACGTGTATCATTATTACTTTGACGTTCAAATCCCGACAGAACCAAAATCTGACCAGATTCCATTATAACTTCCTGCATAAAGCTGCGTTCTTCGACCTCGGGCAACTGCAGAACAACTTCACCGATTCTTTCCGAGCGCATATTTATCAACTCGCGAACAGACATTCTGAACATCAGCAAAACTTTGCTGTTTTCCAAAACGTTCGGTAACAACTGCATTGAAAACCCGGTTTCCAAATTTTCCTGATCGACCGTGCTGGATTCAACGGTTGTAAAGTTTCTGGATTCGAATCGTTTTATATATCCCATGCTTCGCGTATTTGACACTGGGGCGATTCTATTGTTTCGTGTTGTTACGCCAACATTTGTAACCAGCGATACCTTGCCCTGGCGCGCAAGTGCTGTAATAAGTGCATTACTGCCCTGTATATTGGCAAGCGATCCATTGGCCGCGCCCTGTGCATTTGTTCCCAGAACCGCAATGCTCATTGAACTGGAATCTGTCAGTCCCAAATTATTTTTTGGGTTCGCGGTTACAGTCAATCCAGACGCCGCATTTATCGCCGCGGTCAGGTTCAGACCAAACGCAGATGCATTTTGGATTGAAACTTGCAAAACCTTTACATCAATCGTAATAAGCTGGGACAGACGTTTGTTCTGCTTTGTAATATATTCGCCAACGCGCGACAAAACAGACGGAGGCGCCGTAACAGTTATCGTTCCAAGCGCGCGCGAAACTGTAAATTTGGCATCGCTGCTGGTGCCGACTATTGATTCCATGGTCTTTTCGATTTCTTCCCATTCGCGCAGATTTGATTCCATGGACACTTGATTTCCATCATCCGTGCGGATTGATGATTGATAGCTGACATCTGTTCCCAACGCGAACAAAGTAAATGTTCTGGTTTCTGTCTCGTAAAAAACAACATTATTTTTGTCGTAATACCACAACAGATCCAGATCTGTCGCAATCTGATTCAACAGCCCCGACAATTTACCA
>CAZHPG010000078.1:0-3688 GCA_964534055.1 uncultured Muribaculaceae bacterium
GGGATTTATTTGGCAAATCTTTTATCCAAATTTTGGCAATATTGTATCATTTCACGCATAAATTTTATCTTTTCTGCATTTCTTTGTGCGCCATTTTCAGTTTTTGTATTTGCATGCAAATCATCTGCCGATTTTATAAATCGTTTTAAACAAATTATTATTATTCTATTTTTCATTATAGCCTGTAATTCTTCAGAGCATGCGCACGGCATTGGATACTTGCTTTTAACATGAATATTTTTATAAACATCATAAACTTGCTTATAAATATCGAGTTCTATTTGTAACGGAGCAAAAATATCACGATAAATAAATTTATAATTTGCCTCAGCAAAATCTATAAAAGAAAGCTGACTGTTGCTTTTATTATAAATTACATTTCCCGAGTTTAAATCCCCATGAGACCAAGCTTCGTGAGTATTATACTTGAATTGACTTATTTGATTTTTCAACTTAACCATATATCTGACTTCATTTACCGAAAACCAATCAGACATCTTATTTTCAACAAAATTATCCAATCTGGAAAATTTTATTTCCGATGAGATTTTGTGATTCCAAACCTTTTTTGTTGGTTTTAATTCATTCATATCCACTAAAAAACTTGCCAAACCATTTATAATTTCAAATTGCTGACGGCGTGTTAATTTTCTATACAATTCTCTGTTTAATGGATCACCCAAAGCACGTTCTTCTAACACTTGGTATTCATCATCATTGATATAAACCATTCTAGGAATGTTGTATATTGGATTACCAACAGCATGAATTTCTTCTATGATTGTTTGGGTTCTATGTTGTTTAGCAAGCCATATGTTCTTAGCTTCTTCGCCAAAATTTGGCAAAGGACGTTTTAAAACAAAACTATCGCCATAATAAACAGCGTAAGTCTCGCGACCATGATTTTGTAACTTTCTTATCTTATCCATACTTATATATATAGCACAAACATATATTTTGTCAATAGTATTGTCTAAAGAACCGTCTTTTCTGTTATGTCAATTGCGAACACACAACAATTATGGTTCGTTAAATAATTTTGCGGGATCGACTGCCTTGGTCCCGCGACGCAGTTCCAAATACATTTCGGCGCGGTCTTCGGGCATACGGCCAATTGGTTCGCCCGCCAAAACTTCCTGGCCCACCAAGACGTCCGAACTGGCCAGTCCAGTCAAAACAGAATAATAAGAATTTTTATGCGAAAGTATTATAACTCGACCGTTTTTCCGGAAATCATCGGCAAATTCCACACGACCATCCGCCGGTGCCGATACCAGTGCGCCCGTCCGGGTCTTTATCAACCAACCATCTGAAACCAGACCCAGTGATGATTTTTCGCCAAATCTTCGCAGCATTATTCCAGAAACCGGGGCGCGCATTTTACGCCAACTGAACGAATCATCAGACGAAACCTCGGTACGGGACAGACCCGCGGTCAATTCTGACAAATTTTTCGCGCGCGCCGAAAGATCGTGCAATTTCTTTTGCAGTTCATATTGCTGGGATTTTAATTTCTCGTTTTGCTGGGCGCGTGTGCGCATCAATTTATCCAAATAGTTTTTATCTTCGGAATACTTTTTTGCGGTTTTATTTAATTTTTCCTGTTGATCTTTGCGCGCATCCAAAATCTTTTCCAGCTCTTCAATCTTTTTTTCGGCAGATTTCATCTCGGTATCGAACTGGTCGGAAACGCCGGTCAGCAAAGCAGAAGTCAAAATATATTCGCGTGTGTCACCAACAGAAAATGAAGGATTGCTGGAAATTATAACCATTCCTGCGGCAGCCTCGCCCAAGCGATCCTTGTTGGCTATGACGGACGCCATCAAAGCATCGCGCCGCGCATCCAGACCTTTGATTTTATCTATTATTTCACCGCGTTCATTTTCAATTTTATCCAATTTCGATGCTGCACCAACCAATTGCTTTTTTGTTTTTTCAACTTGGCGATCTGATGTTTTAACCTGTTGTTCAATTTTTTTATTTTGTTGTTCAACCTGGGTAATTTGTTTTTTAACTGCAGCCAGCTCATTCGGTGCAGCATGCGCAGCATCCAAAAAGCAAATAGAAATTATTAAAAAACAAAGATATCTTTTCATTTAATTAATACTTTCAGAAAAGTCTTTTTGCCTTTTTGAATCATGATTGATTCTGTGGGGGTCACCATAAAATCTTTGTCCGTTATTTTAACGCCATCCAGCTGAATCCCGCCCTGCTCTATGGCTCGGCGCGCTTCGGATTTAGATGGAACAATGTCGGACTGGACCAAGAAATCAACGATGTTGATTGGCGCCGCCATTGCCATTTTTTTACTTGGGATTCCGGTACTTTCTGCGCCGCCAGCAAATAAAGCCTTGGCCGTTGCGGCAGCATCCACCGCCAGCATTTCACCATGAATCAATTTAGTGACTTCGTATGCCATCTTCTTTTTGGCTGCAACGATATCGTTCGTACACATAGCAACAATTTCCGACATTGGAATATCTGTAAACAGCGATAACAACAGGCCAGTATTTTCATCCGGCATATTGTAAAAATACTGATAAAACTCAAACGGGGTGGTTTTATCACGGGCAACCCACAATGTTCCCTTTTCCGTTTTACCCATTTTTTTGCCATCAACCGTCATCAATAGTGGCGCGGTCAAACCGTATATTTCACCAGCATCTTTACCATCGGCAATATTTTTCTTTCTGAATAATTCCGTGCCTGCAACGATATTTCCCCATTGATCACTGCCGCCGATTTGTAAAACACAATTTTCCGCATCATTCAGATGGACAAAGTCATACGCCTGCATCGGCATATACGCCATTTCTAAAAATGTCAGACCGCCATTTTCACGACGACGGGCATAGGCCTCGGATGCCAGCATTGTATTAACATTGAAATGAACGCCGACCAGACGCATAAAATCAACATAGGAAAATTTATTTATCCAATCGGCATTATTTACAAACTTGGTTTCTGGTAAAACAAAACGCCGCGCCAATGTTTCTACTTCGGCCAAGTTATGTGCAACTTGTTCCTTGGTCAGCATTTTGCGCATATCGGATTTTCCAGTCGGATCACCAATCAGCGCGGTCGCGCCGCCAATTAAAACGATTGCTTGGTGTCCAGCATTTTGCAAGTGTCGCGCCATACGAAGGGCGAAAAAATGCCCAATATGCAAAGAATCTGCAGTTGGATCAATCCCAACATAAAAAGTTATTTTTTTATTGCCGTTCAACAAATCTTTTATCTGTTGTGGGTGGGTCATATCTTTTACAAACCCACGCTCTTGCAACATATCAAATAATTTCTGTGTCATTTTTCTATCCCTTTTATGGCCAAGACTTTCTTTAATGGAAATAGTATCACAATCAAAGCGCCAAGGCAAACCAGCATTGTCACCGTAATCCCAAAATTATCCAGCATAGGTTTTGCTAAAATCATCATTATCCCAGAAATTCCTGTATTAAACATAGCGTATATGGATAAAATTGTTCCGCGCTCATCCGACTTTATTTTGTTATGAATATAATCTTTGAATATCAATGCCGCCATTGTCTGTGTTGCCGGGATTACAGCAACAAACGCACTGATTGCATAAACCAAAGCTATGTTGCCTGCCGCATGCACAGCAAGTATTGCAGCGCTGAATCCAGTCGCCAAAAGCCCCAGGCATAAGAACAAAAGTTTTCTGACACCA